>JAITKH010000098.1 GCA_031278535.1 Planctomycetota bacterium
AGGTGAGGATCAGGCTGACAAAAGAGATTACGGTTCCCCAGAAGATGGTGAGTCCCAGATCCGCCCCGAACATGATGGTGATGGCGAGGATGCCGGGCGTGGGTGGAACGACGGCGTGGGTAAGCGAGGCGCCAACGCCGGCCCAGGCACCCATCTGGCTCATGGAGATTTTCTTGCGCTTGCCGATAAGGGAGGCGATGGGGGCGATCAGCACCTGGGTAATGTCGCCGAAGACGGGAATGGACATGACGAAGCCGGCCAGCGAGGTACTCAACTCCAGGCATTTTCCTTTGAACAGCCTGATGAAGAAATTGACCATGGATTTAATGGAACCGGTGTCCTGAATGCCGCTGGCGATAATCGATCCGAAGATGATGGTGCAGCCGATGCCGCCAAGCGTGCCGCCGAATCCGCCGGTAAAGACGCCGGCCGTCTTCGCCACGCCGTATCCGAAGCAGACGCCGGCCAGCATGCCGCAGATGAAAAGCGCCA
Source organism: Planctomycetota bacterium (assembly GCA_031278535.1). GTDB lineage: Bacteria > Planctomycetota > SZUA-567 > SZUA-567 > SZUA-567 > JAJBSZ01. The sequence continues at coordinate 493 of JAITKH010000098.1, forward strand.
ACGCCGGATGGATCTTAAGCTTGATGACCATGTAGACGAGCAAGGCGATGGCGATGACGAGAACAACCAGGTATTGTCCCATGCGCTCCTCCTCTCCTTGGCTGAAATTCGCAAACCTTCGCGCCTACGGAAGACTCCTTCCACAGACGATTGTTTCCGTCGTCCGTTCCCCATTCGCGGACGATCATCCCGCGATCCGCCCGGCATTCGCAGTTTTCCGCCCGCGCCGCGCACATGATCAGGAGGGAAGGGAAAATAGATTGGGCAACCGCCGCCGAAAAATACCGGGACGGCTTTCCCGTCTTTACAACAGGAGTCGCAAGCGGATTATCTCGATCATAGCGCGATTTTTCCGATTTTTTTAACCGTGTCAAGCATGTTCCTCCAAAATCGAACGGTTCCGCCGGGATATCCACTCACGCAAATCGTCCTCATGGCAGTGCGGCAGCCGTTGCGTACCGCCCTTTAGCGCCGTTGGCTCATGCTTCCGAATAAGTGACGAACGCGTCAATCCATATTCATAACCACTGCTGCCCCAAAACAACTATACCAATGCCAATTGGTTAGAGGAAGCGGGCTCCGATGGATCCGGTATAATTTGCGAAACTGCCTGTAAAATAGGCATTTTTTGAAAAATGGAGGCGCTCAAAATTTCCTGGATTTCGTACATTTCTCTGCCCGCGCCCACTTCCTTCCGAATGATGGCTGACAGACGGTAAACCGCCACGGCGATCCAGAGTTGTGTTTTCACAGCGTTTTCCGAGTAGCCGTAAAACACCTTGATTTTCAGACGCTGTTTGATCCACTTGAAAAATAGTTCCGCCTATCAGCGTTGCTTGTACAGTTTCGCGATGACCAAAGCGGGCAGGTCGAAGTCGTTTGTGTAAAAGACCAAGATGTTACCTGTCTCCGGGTCGTGGTACTTTATTCGACAGTAACCGTTCCAGATAGTGCTTTCTGCCGGTCGGGGATGACAAGCGTATTGGCTTCTTCGGAAGGATCCGCGGGTCCAATTTAATCCTGGCAAACCATTATTGTCGATACCCTATTCAACGGAAAGACAGTATGATTTCATCAGAGTATTTTCAGGGCGGTTTTGACTTTGCGCAAGGTTGTTACAAAGGCAATCCAACCCTATTTTGCCGCCAACCCCTTTCGCGTCAAAAGAAGCAGGATTCGGGTTGGAGCCCTCTCCACCCCGTCGCCATCGGCGCCGGTCGCACTTGAGGCCGGGCCGGCGGCGATGGCGACGGGTGGGAGAGGGCGTTCCCTCGAAACCCCGGAGCCGGAGGCCGAGGGAAGGATTCGCCATTAATCACCCACAGATTCTTCCGAAGAATCCCTTTGGCTAACGATTCCGTTTCACTTCGGCTCGCAAGAGGACTCTCACCTCATTAAACATACGACATGCCCGGCGCATCCTAAAAAAGGCGGACTTTCCCGAAAAGTCCGCCTCTGTTGCCGTTTGTTTCGAAAATGCCGCGCCTTCCGATTAAGGATCGGCCGGTGGACGCTTTCCCGCTTTGGTGTTGGCGATTAAGCCCTGTACCCAGGTGCGGGGATAAATCAGGGCCGCGACGCCGCCCTTTTCGGTGGAGGCGATAGCCGATTCCAGCGTATCCCTCAATATCACATAGGGCGGCACCGGCATGAGTTTCGGCACATCGGCGCCTTCCAGGATTTCAAGCGCGGTCCAGAAAGCGATGGCGCTGACGCCGGGCGAGGTTGAGACCGACATGGTGTCATAGCCGCTCTTATCCCGGAGTTCCTTCCAGATCGCCAGTTCGTCATACCGGTTTCCCATCATGATGAGCGGGATTTCCCTGCCGGCCGCCTGGAACGCCATGGCAGCCCCGTAGCCGTCGCCGCCCTGGGTTATCACCGCGTCGATCGGCGGCAGCGACGGGATAATGCCCGCAACTGCCTTTTGGGCGACGGAACTCGTCCAATCGCCGTGGACGGAACCGACAATCCTGAAATCGGGGTACGGCTTCAAATTGTCTTCAAAGCCGCCATGAATCTCGGCATCCACCCATGTTCCTGCCAATCCGCGGATTTCCAGGAGATTCCCTCCGGTTATATTCCTGATCTTCGTGATGTAGTCAACCTGTTCCTTCGCCATTTGCCGCCATTCGGTGGAGAGAATGTACGCGCCGGGTTCTGTGACGTTGTTGTCGAAGGAAACCACAACTACGCCGGCGTCCATGGCTTCCTTAACCGCCGCGTTCAATCCGGTGGGCGAGGCGGCGTTCAGGGCGATGGCGTCGTATCCTTCAAGGATGAGGCTTTGCAATTGAGCCGATTGTTCCGCCGCCGAACTTTCATTGGTGTTGAAAACCGGCGCCTCCTCAATCCATCCCTTGGCGAGCGCCTCGGCGGCACATTGCTTCCAGATGGCAATCATCGACTGGCGCATGGAGTTGGCGGCATAGTCGTTCGACAGGGCGATGCGCCATTTCTTCTGGCCGGCCTCGGCTTCGCCCACGAGGAGCGTCAAGGCCAACAGCACCAACCATAACTTGCGCATAGGGATCCTTTCCAGCCTTATCCTTCCAAACCTGGAATGCTCCCGGCACTAGCCGGAAGCCCTTGTTTCACTTCCGCGGCGATTCAGCCCCGGCGCATCGCCGCCATGGCACGGATCAGGCCGGCGGTCGACGAATCGTGCCGGGACAAATCGACTTCCTTTCCGGATAGAAGCGTCTCCTCCTCGGCGAGAATGGTCTTGGCCAGCATTTTTCCAAGCTCCACTCCCCATTGATCGAAACTGTTGATCCGCCAGACGATGCCCTGTACAAAAATTTTGTGCTCGTAGAGGGCGATAAGCGCACCCAGGCTGCGGGGCGTGATTTCTTTGAGGAGGATGGAGTTGGTCGGGCGGTTGCCGGCAAAAACCTTGTGGGGGGCGAGGGCCCGGATCTCGTCCCCGGCGAATCCGGCGGCGCGCATTTCCGCTTCTGCCTCCGCCAGTGTCTTTCCGGCCATGAGCGCCTCGGTCTGGGCGAAAAAGTTGGCGAGCAGCTTCACATGATGGTCGGAGATCGGGTTGTGGGAGATGGCCGGGGCGATGAAGTCGCAGGGTATGAGCCGCGTTCCCTGGTGAATAAGCTGATAGAAGGCATGCTGGCCGTTGGTGCCCGGTTCGCCCCAAATGATTGGGCCGGTGGGATAGTCTACCTCCCGGCCAGAACGATCCCGGGTTTTGCCGTTCGACTCCATGTCACCCTGCTGGAAATAGGCGGCGAAACGGTGGAGATACTGATCGTAGGGGAGGATGGCGTGGCTGTGGGCACCCCAGAAATTATTATACCAGACGCCCAGAAGGGCCAGGATAACGGGGAGATTTTTTTCGAGCGGCGTTTCGGCGAAATGCCGATCCATGGCGTGGGCGCCGTCAAGGAATCGGCGGAAACATTCGAAACCGACGGCGCAGCAAATGGAAAGTCCGATGGCGGACCAGGACGAATAGCGGCCACCCACCCAATCCCAGAACTCGAACATGTTGTCCGGATCGATGCCGAATTTTTCCACCGCCGCCCGGTTGGTGGAGAGGGCGACGAAATGCCGCGCCGTCGCTTTCCTGTCGCCGAGCTTCGCCAGGAGCCAGTCCCGCGCAGTCATGGCATTCGTCATGGTCTCCTGGGTCGTAAAGGTTTTGGAGGCGACGATGAAGAGGGTTTCGGCCGGTTCGAGATCGCGGGTCTTTTCGACAAAATCGGTGGCGTCCAGATTCGAGACGAAACGGACGGCAGGGCCGTCCCAATAATGGCGAAGCGCCTCGGATATCATCACCGGCCCGAGATCCGAGCCGCCGATGCCGATATTGACCACCGTCCGGATTTTCCTGCCGGTGAAACCGATCCAGACGCCGGAACGGATGTCGTCCGAAAATTTCCGCATCGCGCCCAGTACCCGAAACACCTCTGGCATGACGTCTTCGCCATCCACCCGGATGGGTCGATCCGCCCGATTGCGCAGGGCGACATGGAGAACAGCCCGTTTTTCGGTGAAGTTGATTTTTTCGCCAGCGAACATGCGGTCCCTCCACGTTTCCACCCCGGCCTCCCGAGCCAAGCCGAACAGGAGGCGGAAGGTTTCATCGGTGGCGCGATTTTTGGAAAAATCGACCAGCATGTCCTCGAAACGAAGCGAATAGCGTTCGAATCGGCCCGGATCCTCGGCGAAGATCCGGCGCATCACGACATCCTCCATATCCCGCCGGTGTCGTTCGAGATCCTGCCAGGAGCCGGTTTGTTTCAGGGGCGTCTTGTCGCTTTCCATTGGTTCCCTTTCTATGAACGCATTTCTCCGTTTCCGCCCTTGTCACCGATCGACAGCGATGAGGGCATAGAGAAGGAGAAACCGGTATTTTGCGGCCCATTCCCCAAGGCCAGCATTGCGCATCCTGGCCTCGACCGCATGGAACAGTTCCCGGCAGATGTCCAGAAATTCCTCGTACTCCAACTCATCCAACGCCCGAACCGTATAGTAGGGGACGGCCTTCGCCAGGGCGCGGGTGAAAGGCCGGTTGCGTATGGCAAAACGATGCGGCCTCGCCAGACAGAGAATCTGGCTGAGGGCGACGGCGCCGGCCTGGGGAAACTTGCCGGCCCGGAACTTTTCGGCAAAATCCCCCGGCTTCGCCAACAAGGCCGCGATTCCGGCCACCACATCGCCGGCTCGATTAGCCCGTCCCAGGTTGGTCATCCGCACCTGGCAACCGGGAACATTGAGCGAATCCAGAACAGCATAAATCTCCCCGGCCGGCCGGGCGTCCAAGCTTTCCGGCGACAGAAGCCGTTTCGCTTTTTCCGCATACTCCTCCACCCAACCGAAACGGGCGAGAATACCGCTGCGGTCCAGGCCGGCCAACCTCCCGTCGAGAATGCGTTCGAAAGCGTCATCCCAAGCCGGCACGGATCACTCCTCTCCGGCCGGTTCCAGGCGCTTGGTCATGATGACCACGTTGCCCTTCTCGTTGTATTCAATATCGTCCATCAGCTTCCGGATAAGGAAGACGCCATAGCCGCCCGGCCTTTTTCCCGCCTGCATCCGACGCCGGAGCGATTCAGCCGGATCGATGGTCGGGTCAGGCAGGTCGTCAGGTATGAACCCTTCCCCTTCGTCCTCGATCTTTATGACCACCCGATCGTCGAACAGGCAATAACTGATGTGCACCCGCTTGCCCGGATCGAATTTGTTTCCCCACTCGAAGGCGTTGCGCCCCGCCTCTTCCAGCGCCAGTTTCAAATCCTCAAGGACGGAGACCGGCAGGCGTTTTTCGAAAAGAGCGTCGGAAAAACCCTGTATGCGCTGAAATTGTTCCATTCTCGAGGGAGAGGTCACCTCCACCCAACCGTCCGCCGGCAGGCTGGTCTCCAAGCCGCGCGACCCCCTGATGGTCATGGTGGTATTACGGATTATCCGCGCCAGCCGCATGACGGCGATCTGCCGGGGGAGAAAATCCTCCACTCCCCTGGCGGCGTAGTATTTGCCTGCTTCCGACAAGGGATCGATGCCGAAGACGACGATTCGGGGTTGCGACCGACAAGAAGAAAGGAAACGGGCGAAAGCGTCCCTTCCTCCCGATTCCTCCAGGATGACCGAGGAAAACACCGCCACATGGCAGACCGCCCCGCGCCGGAGCAGTTCGATTCCGGCGTCGACCGAATCCAGGGGTACCACGGCGCACAGGGTGCCGGAAAGGGATCTGCTCATGGCTTCGCGCTGCACCGCGTCGGGAGCCAGGATAAAGACAATGGTTTGGCCGGAAACGGGAAAAACGTCATTTGCCATAACATATCCGAAAGAGAACCGTCATCGGTTATTCAGTCTATCCCCAACCGCTTTTTTTGGCAACCACCGCCATGGAATCCCAAGGCGATTTAATTCTTTTGTATTTTATCCACCCTAACCACTAGTGTTCCGTAAAGTCTCACTCTTTGATTGAGACTTTACGGAACACTAGCCGCGCGTCCGCAGGAGCAGCCAGAGAAAGAACGGTCCGCCGCAGAGCG
>JAITKH010000110.1 GCA_031278535.1 Planctomycetota bacterium
CGCCCCGTCCTGCTTGACCCGGATCAGGATGTTCTCGAATTCCTCCGCCGTCTGGAGTTGCGATTGGGCGATAATGGTGGCGTTGAGTTGTTGCTCGCCGACCTGCGGCATGCCGCCGAGCTGCCCGGAGGACACCTGGAGATTCTGATTGAGAAGCACCGCCTGGATGTCAGCGATGGTCAGGCCGGAATTTGAGAGCTTGCCCGGATCCACCCAGATGCGGATGGCCCGCTCGGCTCCGAACACCTGCACCTCTCCGACGCCGGTAAGCCGGGCCAGGCCGTCCTTGACGTAGGTGTTGACATAGTCGGCAATATCCGCCTCGTTCATGCTGTCGTCGTTGGAAACGAAACCGACGACCAGGAGGAAATTGGCGCTGGTTTTCCGGACCGACAGGCCCTGGCGCTGCACCTCCGCCGGGAGCATGGGATTGGCGAGCTGCAGCTTGTTCTGCACTTGCACCTGGGCGATGTCCGGATTGACCCCGATGTGGAAGGTCAGGATGATCTCGGCGTTTCCGGACGATTGGGTCTCGGACGACATATAGAGCAGGTTGTCGATGCCGTTCATGTTCTGTTCGATAATCTGGGTGACGGTGTTGGAAAGCGTTTCGGCGGAGGCCCCGGGATAGGAGGCGGACACCACCACCTGCGGCAGGGCGATTTGCGGGTACTGGGAAACGGGCAATTGGGTGATGCTGATGGCCCCGGCCAGCATCATGACGATGGCGATTACCCAGGCGAAGATGGGGCGGCTGATGAAGTATTTTGCCATTTCAGCGCTCCACTTCCACCGGCGAGATCATGGGGGCGGGGCCGCCAGGCTGGAAACGGATGAAATGGAAGCCGTCGACCACCACCCTGTCGCCGGCCGACAGGCCATCGCCAATCAGCCAGCCGGAACCCAGTACCCGGAGCACCGTCACGGTGCGCTGCCCCACCCTTCCGTCCGCGCCGGCCAAAAGGACATAGGGGGCGCCCTCGTTGTTGCGGAGCAGCGCCCGCTGCGGTACGACGAGGGCATCTTTCTTCCGCGCCACGTCGAGCGTGGCGGTGACGTACATGCCGGGAAGGAGAATATGGTTCGGATTGGGAAATTCGGCCCGCAGACTGATGGTGCCGGTGCTTTGATCAACCGTGACGTCGGCGAAGAGAAGCTTGCCGGGTTCGTCATAGGGTTGGTTGTTGTCCAGCATGAGCCGTACTGCGGCATGGCTTTCGCCGGTGTTCCGGAGAACGCCGGCGCTGGGGTTGTTCCGGTTGAACTCCATGGCCCAGGCCACCGGCTGGGCCACGTCCACATAGATCGGATCGAGCTGCTGCACCACCGCCAACGGCTCCAGTTGACTGGCCGTGACCAGGGCCCCCTGGGTCACGGAGGATTTCCCGATCCGTCCGTCGATGGGCGAGCGGACCTTGGCGTATTCGACATTGATGCGGGCCAGCCGCACCTCCGCCTCGGCAATGCCGACGTCGGCCTCGGCCTGCTTCGAGGCCGCCTCCACCTCGTCGTATTCCTGCTGGTTCACCGCCTTGGCCTCGATGAGCCGGCGATACCGGGCGAGCTTGGCCTCCGCCACCGACACGTTGGCCTTGGCCTTGGCCAGCGCCGCTTCGGCACGATTGAATTCCGCCTCGTAGAGGGCGGGATCGATCTGGTAGAGCTGCATGTCCCGCGTAACGTCGGATCCTTCGTTGAAGAGCCGGCGCAGGATGATGCCGTTCACCTGAGGCCGCACCTCGGCAATGACAAGGGGGGCGACCCGGCCGTTCAATTCCTGGGTAAGAGTGATGTCTTCGGCCTTCAGGGTGACGACTCCCACCTTCGGCGGGGGAGCCCCAGACGTTCCAGCCCGATCCCCGGCGGCTGCCTGGTGAACGGTGGCAAAAACCGCCAATCCCGCCGGAACCAATGCCGCGGACAAGATGAAAACAATTTTCCGCATAATTGCTTCATTCCTTTTTTGGAGCGAAAAGAAAACAAGGCAAAAAAAACACCCTTTCCCGCCGCAACATCCGCTGGACGGCGCACGAACGCTTTCTCGAAGTATGCATTATAGGTGTCCGGCGGCGCCAAGGCAAGCAAGTACCCCGCGCGAACGCCCCGATCCATCCGCCGCGAATTGTCATTTCCCCGCTGCGGGAGCGCCAAGTCCATCCGGAGCGACGGCATCCTCCAACCGGAACGGGCCTATTCGCAGACGGACAAGCGAGGTCATGACGCCGCCGCAACCCAGGACGTCGCCCACATCGTTAATCAGGGTCCTGACGTAAAATCCCTTTGAAACAGTCATGTTCAGCATTCCGGCAGTGCCGTCAAATCCCTCCGCCGCCAATCGGTACACTCTTCCTGGCCGCCCTTCCCGTTCAACCGATTCGCCCCGCCGCGCCAGCTTGTAGAGTGGCTGCCCATTTTTCTTCAAGGCGCTGTGCATGGGCGGAATCTGGAAAATGTCGCCTCGGAACCGCGACAATGCCATCTCCAACTCTTCTGCCGAAACCGGAGGAAGGCGGAACGGCCGCCATCCGGAAAGCGGAATGCCGGTACTGTCTTGGCTGTCGGTTTTCATCCCCAGTTGAAAGCCGGCGCAATAGGTTTTGGGAAATTCCTGCAGAAAATCGAAAAGCCTGGTGGCATCCCCGGCCATGAGAATCAACAATCCGCCCGCCATGGGATCGAGGGTTCCGGCATGGCCGATTTTCCTGATTCTCAACGCCTTCCGGGCCTGGAGGACAATCCGGTTACTGCTCGGACCGGGCGGTTTGTTCACCAGCCACAGCCCCGGTACTTTTCCGATCAATGAAAGCGGATCCCGACGAAAATCGGCCAATATCCGGGAAAATATCCCGCTTCCGCCGTCTCCCATCCTACTCTTTCGCCGCGCCCGCCAGGCAATCGAATACTTCGGCGGTAAAGGTCATAAGGGTCGTTTCCGGACGACGCCAGGCATCCCAAGGAAGGCCGGCCTTGTCCTGACAGCAATGTCCCCAGAACTCCTCGACGGTCCAACCGGTTTCTATGGCCACCTGCGGAAGAAAACATCCCGACCGTCCGCCCGCCGAAACGTGGATCCCATGATCACCGAGGATTATTCGCTCCGGATACCGGCACAGAGTGAGCGGAGTCAACACCGACATCTCCACTTCAATGTCCGGCAAATCGTCCGGCCCGAGCCGATTGTTGAAAAAACGGTAATCGTCGAGAGCGGAGTGCCTGGCATAGATCGCCGCAGTGTGGTAGAGCGGTGCGTCCGAGGAAAAGCAACCGATGCACCCCCTGAGGGCACCATTCTTCTTCAATGTGACGAAACAACCCCGTTTTTCCAGCAAAGCCGGACGGGCGCCTTCCTCCAGAGCGGGAACATACTTTTCGCCCGTCAATGCCGCGGCGAGTGAGCGGCAAACGATCCGGCCGAGAATCAGCCCGTCCTCCAAATCAAGCCGCATGCTTTCTCCTTGTTCCTGGCGCCGTCAGAACTCCAGTCGCCAGATTATGCCGGCGGCGACAATCCCAGCCGCCGCCAACGGCAACCATACCCCGTATTCGGGAGAAAGCATGCCGTTCTCCCACATGGTCCTGCCGATCACGCGAAAAATATAGAAGATCGCCGCCATTCCCATGGAAACGCCTATGGCCGGAACATAGCCAATTGCCAGGGAACGAACCATGCAGCCCATCCAGAATCCGGATCCCAAAATCACCAGAAGGCAACAGGCCAGGGGCTCCGCCAGCCTCCATTGCAATTCGAATGCCGCAACGGGATTGCTGTCCCTGAGAAAAAACAAATCCGTCCACGAGGTAACCGCGTCCCCTATGATCTGTCGCTCGATTATGGCCGGCGTCATGCTGGTCGGCACCGGTTCGGTCCATGGCCGCGATCGCCGGAAAAATCTGGTATATTCGTGAATCTCCCCCCCCTCGACCGGCAGCCATCGCCACCCGCCGTCTCCACCCTTTTCGAGAATGGCGGCGGGGGCGCGATAGGCGATGAAATCATTATCCCCCCGGTCATGATCGCCGCGCCGGAAGGAAGACGTGTCGCGAAACTCCAGGAGGACGTTTCTGGCCATCCCTCCGGGAAGAAAATTTCCGATGGCCGCAGTCTCGAACCATCCCTTTCCCATCAGGGAAATGCCGACCGGAATACCTATACGAGAGCGTATCCGATTTTGCAGGACATGGTGCCTCCGTATCAAGTCGGGAAGAAAATAATCCCTGCCGGCCTGGAAGACGACAGAAAGCCCCAGGGCGGACAAGATCAAGGGGAGAAAGGAACGGAAAATCGGGACTCCGGCAGCCCTGGTCACCGTATATTCATTGTTGCCGCGCGGCCCGCAATACGAGGCCGTAACGGTGATGGCGGCGGCCAGAAGCATGGTCAGCGGCATCATGTACTGGAGGATAATCGGCGGGGCGAATGAAACATAATACCCGGCGAATATGCCAATGGTTCCCGTCGTGTCCAACCCGTCTCGTTGAGCAATCGCCGCTAAATCTTCATATCGCTGAAAAATGTCGCCGATGGAGATCAGGACTATCAGTCCGATAAGAATCAGCAGGAATGTCTTCAAATAAAATCGGATATAATACAAATCGATACGCCGCAGCCCCAGGGGGAACCAAATGGCCAACGGCGATTTATAGGTGCGTCCGGGCATACCGTCTCCGTCACTTCTTCATGACCAGACGCATCGCCTTGCCGCAATTGGAACAGTTCACAACGGCGCCGACTTTGTCCACTTCCTGCATGCCCTGGGTCTTGCATTTTGGACAGGTATACCGAATCAAGACCGTGGTATTGCCGGTTTCCACAGGTTTCTTTGCCTCGGGAGCGGAATGGTGTTGCGGTTTCTCCGCCGGAGACGACGGAGGCGGCGAAACGGGAGGAGTCGGTTCGAAACTGAAAGAGAGAGATGGTTGCGGTTCACCATGTCGGGCCCCGCCCAAGATACTGCTCCCATCGTCGGCGGTGGTTTCCGGCCATCCCGAAAATCCGGCCTGCGGTTTCTTGTTGTCGTCCTTCCGGATATCGGCGTCCACCGGTTTTTGAAAAGTAAATCCTGAATCAACAGCCTGTTCCGCGATCGGTGATGGCAGATCGCCAGTCATGGGCCGAACGGCTTCCCTCAATAAAGATGAGCCAAAATCCGAACCCGATCTCAACGAAGATGCCTGGTCAGGCGCGACATTGTCAAAAGATGCCGGCGGCAAACTATCCGCACTGAATTGATCGCCTCCCAATGACAGGGAGAAACCTTCCAAAGCCGGATCCGGTCCCAACGGAAGCTCCGGACCGGGTGCGGGATTTTCAATATCTGCCGGAGGCAAAGTATCCGCACTGAATTGATCGCCTCCCAATGAGAGGGAAAACCCTCCGAAATCCGAATCCGATCCCAATGGAAGCGCCGGACCGGGCGCGGGGTTTTCAATATCTGCCGGAGGCAAAGTATCCGCACTGAATTGATCGCCTTCCAATGACAATGAGGAATATCCGGTTGGAGAATGTTGCTTTTCGAGCGGCGCGGCGGCAGGGGAAATTCCGGCACTTGGACTCAACCCCGGCGCGGGCGACAACGACAATCCGGAACCGGACGCGGGGAACGGCGCGGGAATCGGCGAAGGCGCGGCGGCAGGGGAAATTCCGGCACTTGGACTCAACTCCGGCGCGGGCGACAACGACAATCCGGAACCGGACGCGGGGGACGGCACGGGAATCGGCTGCGGTGCGACAGGGGGAAACGGCGCCAAATCGTCGTCGGCGCCAAATCCCGGGACGGGAATAGGCGAAATCGTCAACCGATCTTCCTGTGATCTTCCTTTTTCAACAATTTTCGCGTCTTGACGGGGCAATCCCGAACCGGAGGGAGGCGGGATGTCGCCAATAAAATCAGACGCCTTCAAATCCAGAAAGGAAAATGGAACATTTGGCGAAGATGGAGCGTACTCAACAGCGACTTGACCGGAAACGGGTGCGTATTCCTTTCCGGAATCGGATTGTCGCCGTGTATTTTCCATGGCGGAATCAACATCGCTTTTCGGTATCGATGCCGTATCTATGGAAATGGGAACAGGGGTTTTCGCCGCATAGCGGGAGGTCGTATGCCTGACTCTGGATTGTTTCGGCAATACCGAATCGGTGACGCCGGCCGTTTCGCTTTCCACGGCCGAACCCGGGATCGATCCGCCCATGATGTCGTCCAAAGGCTGCGAGTTCCCTCCGGATGGAGCAGTCCATTGTCCGGTCGGCGACGATTCCCTCTGGGATGAGGTTTCCCGCGGAGCTTCCGCCAGGATTTGACTTTCGCAAATGTCGGCTTCTATGGTAAGGCTCAAACGCGACCCGACCAGAGTCAGCCTGGTGACCGTGGCGTCGTTTCCGGTCAACTCCATGGAAATGCGCTTTGCCCCGCCGCTCTTGCCGCCGGGCGGCATCCGGGATTCATCGTTCATAGCTCGCTCCAAAGGATTGTCAATGCCTGAAAGCCCTTTGACCGGTGAAAACCATGGCGAGACCATATTCGTTCGCCGCCTCGATAATTTTGGCGTCCGCAAGCGATCCGCCAGGCTGTATTACGGCTGTCATGCCTTCCCGGGCGATGACATCCACCCCATCGCGCTTCGGAAAAAAGGCATCCGACGCAGCCGAAGCCCCGATGAGCCCACCTTTGAGATCTGCCGCTTCGTTACGAATCGTTTCAGCAGAACCGATGGGAAGGATGCCGGCCTTCTCCCGCAATTCCACTTCGAAGAACAACAGCCCGTGCTTGGCGTGCGCCAAATTGTCCGCTTTTTTCTTGTAGGCCTTAAAGACGGCGATCTCGGCTGCGCCGACCCTGTCCTGACCTCCGGCGCCGATGGCCACGGTCGCCTCATTTTTGACGAAAAGCACTGAATTCGACGTCACCGCCTGTTCCACCCGCCAGGCAAAAAGCAGGTCGGCGTTCTCCTTTTCCGTTGGCTTGCGCAGAACCGCGATCACGCTCCCGTCGCCGGCTTTGGCCTCGGCGGGGAGGAAATCGGCGGCGGAATTGATCCGGTTGAGAGGCGACTGCTGGAGAACAAGCCCACCGTCCATAAGCGACTTGAAATCGACGAAACGAAGGGGCGCATAGTCGCGAATTCGGTCAAGACGATCAATCCGAATAACCCGGAGATTTTTCTTTTTGGCAAAAATCTCCAGGGCGGCGCCATCGTAATCGGGAGCCGCCACCACCTCCAGATAATTTTCCGCCATAGCCTGGGCCGCCTCGCGGTCCACTTTGACATTCATGACGACGACGCCCCCGAAAGCGGCAAGGCGATCGGCGGCGTTCGCTTTCGCGTAGGCGTCGGCAGCCGATGCTCCGTGAGCGACACCGGAAGGATTGTTGTGTTTCATGACAAAGACCGCCGGCCGCGCGTCAAGATAGCGCATGGCGGCAAGGGCACTGTCAATATCGGTCAGGTTGATTTTTCCCGGATGCTTGCCGAATTGGAGCATTCCCTCTTCTGAAAGGCAGGATACGAGACCCTTCCCGGGCCCGATGAATTCGCAGCCGCCGAGGGAGAGGTTGCCGGAAACCAGCTCATAGAGAGCAGCCTCCTGGCCGGGATTTTCGCCATAGCGAAGGCCTTTGCGGACGCGTTCGCCCTTGTCGTCCATAACCCAGGAGCGTTTGCGATACACCAGCCTCTGCTTGCCGAAGGATATGGTCAAATCGTCCGGAAAATGGTCGTCCATCACCGTTTTGTACACGGATTTGAATTCAGCCATCCCTTTCCCCACACTTGGCGCCGGCACCTTCTATTCTTCGTGCGACAGCCGAAATGTTTTAAAAATGCCCGGATTGGGCGCTCGGCAGAAATTGGCGTAGTTGTACGCCGGGATTTTCCTGGTCAAGACGGCTGCGCCGGCGCTTCGTCGCCAGCGGCGAGACAAATCTGAAGGGCAAAGCCATGCCCCTCCCCTTCAAAAAACACCACGATATTCGGAACTCCGGCTTGATGCTCCATTTCATGCCCCGGGTCGACGATCACCTGGGGAATGGAAATGGTAAAGTGATACCTGGTCTTTACCAGAGAAGCCTTGGCTTGGCCGGAGATCATATTGATGATTTCCCCGACAGCATCCTGTACCCCGGCGGTCAGCTCCCTGGCCGGTTCTTCCCCCAGCATCTTGGCGACCAGAAGGCAGGCCAGTTCTGCGGACATGCTGATCACCACTATGCCGGAAGCGATTCCGGACAGGCGCATGACGCCGGATATGTCGCCAAGCATCTTGTAATCGCCCTTGACGAAAATTTTCTTGCGCTCTATCTCCACCCGGCACATGGAGGACAATACATTGCGGGTTGCGTCGATAAACGGATTTATGAACTCGACATT
>JAITKH010000150.1 GCA_031278535.1 Planctomycetota bacterium
CGATGCCGAACCGTTCCAGAAGTTCCCCTTCGTTGTAGATGACGGAATAGAAAGGCTTGGGCCGGTTGCCAATCTGGAGTACCCGCATGCCCGTGAAATTCTTATGCATCCGGACCACCGAAAAGAAACGGCGAAAATCCTTGTCGAAGACCGGAGCGTCGATGTGGCAGTTCTCGATATAATTGAAAGGCACCCCCAGTCGCGAAAGCTGTTTGCCTGCGGAAAAAAGGCCGCACTGGGTATCCGTATTCCGAAAGCCGTCCGGCTCCAGTCTGTCGCGTGGTCCCCAAAGGAGGACAGGTTTGCCGGCCAGCTTGCCGATCATGCCGGCCGCCTCCTCCGATCCGAAGTTGCAGTTGATGATGAAAACGGCATCCACCCTTTCCCGCCGGAAATGCTCCGCCGCAACCGGCGCCTCGGAGATGTCCGACATCATGCCCTCGTCGTTGAGAAACTCCAAATCCACGAAGCGGATGTCATCGGATTCGTAGCGCGAACGGATTGCCGCAATCAGCTCTTTCTTGATCGCCAGCGCCACCTCGGGATTGAAGAGGACGGTGCGCCTGGCTTCGCGCCAGCGGCGACAGGGAGCCAATCCGATGGTGATTTGGTGGAAGAGCACGGTTGATCTCCTTGCCGGATGCGCCGGCCGGCGGCGATTGGGCCGGGGAAAAAATCCCGTCGCGTCATTTGTCCCAGACGGTTTTCACGAACCACCTGATCGCCGGCGTCAACAGGGTGGCGGCAGAAACGAGTATGAGAAGGCAGGATATGGGGCGGGTGAGAAAAACGCTCCAGTTGCCGTTGGCATAGACGAGCGAACGGGAGAGGTTATTCTCCATGATTCTCCCAAGTATCAGTCCCAGGATCACCGGCGGCATGGTGAAATCCATTTTGATCATCAGGAAGCCGATTATTCCGGTCGCGATCATGAAGTAGATGTCGTTGATATTGTTGTTGAGCGCATAGGTTCCGACAAAACAGAAGACGAATATCATCGGCAGCAGCATGGGCCGGGGAATGCAGGGAATCTTGGCGAACAGCCGCAGTCCGGCGAATCCCAACGTCATCATGAGGATATTGGCGATGAACATGCCGATGATGATGGTGTAGACATCCACCCGGTGATCGACGAAAAGCATTGGGCCGGGGACGATCCCATGCATCATGAAGGCGCCGAGCATGACGGCGGTACCGGCATCGCCGGGGATACCCAGGGTCAGGAGGGGAATAAGAGCGCCGCCGGAGATGGCGTTGTTGGCGGCCTCGGGAGCGGCTATGCCTTCGGGCGTCCCGGTGCCGAATTTCTCGGGATGCCTTGACCACCGCTTGGCTTCGTTGTACGCCACCCAGGAGGCTATGTCGCCGCCGGTGCCGGGAATAGCCCCGATGATCACGCCGATGACGCTGGAGCGCATAACGGTACTGAAAATCGCCTTGATGTCGTTCCAGTGGGGGATGATGCTGTCCAGCGCCTGCTGCACCTCGGAGTGGACGCCGGAAACGCTTTCCTCGGCCGTGGTCAGGCCTTGAGAGAAGGCGTAGACGGCAATCATCAGCGGAATGTAGGCGATGCCGGCAGTCATGTACACGGTGCCGAAGGTGAAACGGGGCAGGCCCGAGGTCATGTCCAGTCCCACCGTGGCCAGAAGCAGGCCGATCACCGCGCCGATCAGGCTTTTGACGATGGAGCGGGAGGAGACGCGGGTGACGATGGTAAGCCCGAACACCGACAGGGCGAAATACTCGGGAGAGCCGAATTTTCTTGCGATCAGGGCGAGCAGGGGGGCGGTGCCAAGCAGGGCGAAGGAACTGAAAAGCCCGCCGAACGACGAGGAGAAGGTGGAAATCCCGAGCGCCCTCCCCGCCTGCCCCATCCTGGTCGCCATGGGATAGCCGTCCAGACAGGTGGCGGCCGAGTTGGCAGTTCCCGGCGTGTTGATGAGGATGGCGGTTATGGAGCCGCCGTAGATGGCGCCGCAGAAGGATCCCAGGAGCATGAACATGCCGCCCCGCATGTCGGTGGAGAAAGTGAAGGGAAGGAGAAGGGTGAGGCCCATGACCACGGACAGGCCGGGCATGGCGCCGACCAGTATCCCCACCAGGGTGCCCACAAAGGCGAGAAGAACGTGATTGAATTCGAAGGCCGACTGCAGCGCCTGATAAAAATATTCCATGCGGCTGTCTTCCTTGTTTTACGGCAGGTGGACGCCGAGAAGGCGGACGAAAATGATATACACGGCTATCGGCACGGAAACGGTCATGACGGCAAGGACGTGCCAGCGCTTTTCCTCCAGCAGGCGCATGCAGGCGGGAACGAGAAAGACTGTCCCCGTCAGAAAGCCGGATTTCAGGAGGATCAGGACAAATACACCGAGAATGCCGCAGAGGAAATAGACGCGCCGCATGCCTGCCGAGGTAAAGTCGAGCGGCGGGGGCGGTCTTTCCGCCGTTTGTCCGGCTGCGGTGCGGCGGGCCTGGAGAAACTTTACCGTTGTTTCCAAGAGCAGGATGATTCCGAGGATCAGGAGGATGCAACCAAGAAAAGACGGCCAGTAACCCGGGCCGAAGCCGGAACTGTAGGTCTCGATATTCGCCAGCGTCCGGCTGTACAGAATGACGGACAGGGCGAGGGCGACGACCAGACCAGACGCCACGAAATCGAACAGAAACACGTCGCTACCCCTTTCCCTTCGTTTTCTTTATTTCGCCATCCCGCCACTCTCCCGCTCGAAACGGAAAGGGACTTATATGCCCATTGCAGGCAGGAATCGTGAAAACGGCATTCCTTATGGGCGAAAATCACAGTTTCACGTCGTAGGCGGTATCATAGCAATGTTTCCGCCTGGTTGCAACACCCATTCCCCCTCCCTGAAACGGAGGGGG
>JAITKH010000201.1 GCA_031278535.1 Planctomycetota bacterium
CGAATATGCAATCGATTGTATAAGGATCCGATTTTCTGTCAAGCCTTTTTTTGAGGTTTTTCGGCAAGCGTTCACAGGTCAAAAGAAAATGCGCTGGACGCTTCGGCCAGATCCGGATCCTGGAACAGAAGGGGCGAAGACGGGCGACGGCCGGGAACATGCGGCGGAAGAGGCGGCGATCCGTGGAGGCGCGACAATGGAGACGCGCATCTCGTCCGGGAAAATGCCTGGTTCGGACGCCGGGCAATTTTGAAAATTCTCACATCCCCAGATACGCTTTTTTGACATCTTCATTGTTGAAAAGGTTTTCACTGGTGTTGTGCATCACCACTTCGCCTGTCTGGAGCACATATCCCCTGGAAGCGGTGGCAAGGGCTATCTTCGAATTTTGCTCGACAAAGAGGATGGTGGTGCCTTCGGAGTTGATCCTCTTGATGGCGATGAAAATCTCCTTGATGATAAGCGGGGCGAGGCCGAGGGACGGTTCGTCCAGAAGCATCATCCGGGGTTTGCTGATCAGGGCGCGGCCGATGGCGAGCATTTGCTGTTCGCCGCCCGAAAGGGTGCCGCCCATCTGGGCGCACCGTTCGAGAAGCCGGGGAAACAGGGCGTATATCTCGTCCAAATCCTTCCTGATCCCGGCGGCGTCCTTGCGCAGGTAGGCGCCGGTCAGCAAATTCTCCTCGACCGAAAGCTTGGGGAAAATATGCCTGCCTTCCAGCACTTGCACGAGGCCGAGTCCGGCCACCCGATTGCCGCGCAGCCGCTGGATCGGTTTTCCCTCGAACAGGATTTCGCCCCGGACGCCGCGGGGGCTGGTCAGGCCGGATATGGTTTGCAGGGTTGTCGTCTTCCCGGCTCCGTTGGCTCCGATGAGGGTGACGATTTCCCCTTCGTCGACATGCAGGTCGATTCCCTTCACCGAATGGATGTTTCCATAATAGTAGTGCAGGTTTTTCACCTCCAGGAGCGGCGCCATGCTATTCACCTCCCAAATACGCCTTGATGACGTCGGGATTGCGCTGGATTTCCGCCGGTTCGCCATGGGCGAGGATCGAACCGTAATTGAGGACATAGATGTAGTCCGCCACCCCCATCATCAGCTTCATGTCGTGTTCAATCATCAGGATGGTGACTCCGGTTCCGAGAATGCGTTTCAGGAGGACGTCGAGTTGGGCCTTTTCGACCGAGTTCATGCCCGCCGCCGGTTCGTCCAGAAGAATCAGTTTGGGATCCGACGCCAGGCCGCGGATTATTTCCAGCAGCCGCTGCTCGCCATAGGACAGGTTGCCGGCCGGATACCCGGCCTTGCCCTCAAGGCCGACGAATTTCAGCAGGCCGCGGGCCTTGGCCAAGGCCGCCCTCTCCTCCGAATGCTGGCCCGGGGAGTGGAAAAGTGACGCCCAGAAACTCTGCCGAAGCCGCGAGTGCATCCCGACCATGACATTGTCCAGCACGTTCATTTTGCGGAACAGGTTGATGACCTGGTAGGTGCGGGATATGCCGGCTTCGTTGATTTGGAAGCCGCGCAAGCCGTCGATGCGCCGCCCGGCGAAGACGACCTCGCCGCCGTCGATTTTGTGGACCCCGCTGATGCAGTTGAAAAAGGTGGTCTTGCCGGCGCCGTTGGGACCAATCAGGCCGGTTATGCGCCCGGGATCGATGGTGACGTCCGCGTGGTTGACGGCGACAAGCCCGCCGAAGCGGATGGTGACGCCCCTGGCCTCAAGCAGCATCGCTGGTTCCCCCCTCCCCGTCCGCAGTCGCCGGCCTGGCGGCGAGACGGTGATAAATGTCCTTGCTGGCGCCGTAGAGGCCGCCGGGAAGCGCGACGATGACGATCAGCATCAGGATGCCGTAGATGAACACCTGGTAGTCCTGGAAATCGCGCAGCGCCTCGACCAGCAGCATGACCGTCACCACCCCGAATATCGGCCCCGGCAGGGTGCCGGTACCGCCGAAGAGGAGCATGGTGAGAAAAAGCACGGATTGCTTCTGCAGGGCGGTGTCGGGGCTGGCGTAGCCCACCATGTGCATGTACATACCCCCCGCGAAGGAGGTGTAAAAAGCGCTGACGGTGAAGGCGACGATCTTGTATTTGCGGACGTTGATGCCCATGCCGTCGGCGGCGTGGGTGTTTTCGCGAATGGCCAGGAAGGCGCGGCCGACTTTGGAATCGACGATGTGGGTCTTGGCCAGGAGGAAAAGCGCGGCAAGCGCCAGGGCCAGGTAATAGAACTTCCCGGGGCGATCGAGAAGATAGCCGAAGAGGTTGACGAATTCCGAGCGCAGGCCGATGAAATCGCCGGTAATCTTGTCGGGGGAATGGGTGATTATCTGGTAGACGATCTCCCCGAAGGCGATGGTGGACAGCGACAGGAAGTGGAACACCAGTTTGGAGGCCGGCCAGGCTAGGAGTGCGCCAATGGCGGAGGCCAGGATGGACGCGGCCAGCATGGCGGGGATGGCCGGGAAATCCAGGAAATTGACCAGGAGGCCGGATCCGTAGGCTCCCATCGCGTAAAACGCCGCGTGGCCGAGGGAAATCTGGCCGCTGTAACCGAAAACGATGTCGAGGCCGGACACCGCGATGATGTAAATCAGGATGAAGCAGCAGATGAAGACGGGATAGTCGTTCCCGAAAAGGAAAGTCAGCGCCGTCGGCAGCAGCAGCGCGGCGACGAGGGCGACTGTCACGGCCGCGGTGTTTTTGCCCCCGCCGTGCTCGGGAATCGGCAGGCGCATGGATTCCTCGGTGGGCTCAAGTTGATGATCCAAGTCTTGTCCTCCAGTCGCTCGGCTCGCCGGAAAGCCTCCGGCCGCGAATCGCGTGCGCTCTTCTTCAGACATCCTGGATGGCCCGTTCGTTGAAAATGCCGGTGGGCTTGATGAACAGGAAGGCGATAAGCAGGATATAGGCGATGAGATTCTTGAGGGTCGAGGAGGCGTAGCCGGCGACGAATGTCTCCGCCAACCCCAGGATGATGCCCCCCAGCATGGCGCCGTACATGTTGCCGTAACCGCCGATGACCGCGGCCGAGAAGCCCTTGCGGCCGATGTTGGCGCCAAGCATGGTGTAGACCCCGTAGATGGGGCCGACCAGGATGCCGGCGACGGCGGCAAGGCCGGCGGCCATTCCCCAGGTCAAGCCGGTGGAAAGCGATACGTCGATGCCGCAGGCTTCGGCCGCCTTGGCGTCCATGGCGGCGGCGCGTAGCGAAGTGCCTATCCGCGTCCTGGTCATAAAGAAGTGGAGTATGATCATGCAGCCGGCGGAGAGAAGGACGCACAACACCATTTCGGGCTGGATGCGGACGCCAATCACCTGGACGAAAAGAACCGTAAACACCGACGGGACGGGGAGGGGAATGCCGCCCCATATGATCTGCGCCCCGTTTTGGATGATGTATGAAATGGCGATCGTGGCCAGGACCACGTATATGGCCATGACGTTTTTGTTCAAAAGTTTACGGATCGTCCCCTTCTCCAAAAGGATCCCGAACAGAAAGGCGGAGGCCGTGGTCAACAGCACGGAGAGGATAAAGGTGCCGACGTTGCTTTCGCCCTCCTCCCCGGTGCCGAACAGGCCGCGAAAGAAGGTGAAAAAGGTGAGACCCAGGAATGCGCCGATGGTCATGATGTCCCCCTGGACGAAACTCATGAGCCCCGAAGCCTTGTAGATAAGGCTGTAACCGAGGGCGATCAGCCCGTAGATGCAGCCGAGCATGACTCCGGTGAGGGCCAGGCGCCTGAGCTTGATTGGCGCGTAATTGGCAAGGAAGAAATAGACGACGGCCAATGCCGCCACGGCGAGTATCGCCATCAGCAATGTTTTTTTTCTGGTCATGGGTACCTATCTCCATGCGGAGAGCTACTCAACGACTGCCGGATGAAGGTGTCAGTTGGTGCCGACAAATGCCAAAATCGGGGTTTCGGAAGATTACCGTCCCGCCCGGCGCGAAACCAGGCGGGACGGGCGAACGACTTGCTCTCTTCCACGGCCAAATCCCTGATGCAGACGTGACGGAGCGCCCCCGGTTCATCCGGTTTCCGCCTCCGGAGAAGTGAATTCCCCTTCGGCGTCAGAGGCCAATTCCGGAGCAGACGGGCTTCGGAATTTGGCAAGCTTTCGTCTTTCCAGATCACTAGTATTCGTTGCCGGTCTTTTTCTTGTAGACTTCGTAGCCGCCGTCGGCGATCCACTTGTCGAGGAGAATATTCTTCTGGTCGACGAAGGCGAACAGGTTGAATTTCTTGTAGCCTTCGCCGGAGCCGTTGGTGAAGTCGAGCTGGCCGCCGAGGCCGGGCATGTTGACCTTGTGGATGGCGGCGCGGATGGATTCGCGATCATTGGCACCGGCGATGCGCGCCGCTTCCTGGAGAATCATCATGCTGTCCCAGGCGCGGTAGGCGGAGTCGGTCTTGCAGGGGTGGCCGTACTTGGCCTGGTATTTTTCAAGGAAGGCGCGGACGATGGGGATGTCGCAATCGGCAATGGCTTCGTAGGTTACATAGGGATTGGGGAAGAGGATGTCGGTGGCCGCGTCCTTGCCGGCGATCTCCACCTGGGCGACCATGAACGATTCCTTGTAGAGGATGATGCCGGTGTAGCCGAGTTGGCGAAGCTGCTTGACGATGACCGGGCCGGCTTCGCCAATGACCGACAGGAAGACGCTATGGGGTTCGGAATCGATGATGTTGGCGACCTGGGCGCTGAAATCGGTGTCGCCGAGATCGTAACTCTCGTCGGCGACGACTTCGTAGCCGCGGCGGTTCACTTCGCCGGTGAAGGCCCGGGCGGTGCTGATGGCAGCGTCGTCCTGGCCCTTGAAAATGGCGACCTTGCTCATGCCCAGCCGTTCCATGATGTCGACGACCAATATGGCGGAAAGGCCGTTGTTATAGGATCCGCGGAAAATGTAGGGCCAGCCTTCGGCCATCCAGGTCGGGGAGGTGCCCA
>JAITKH010000226.1 GCA_031278535.1 Planctomycetota bacterium
GAACCTCATTCCCCGCCCGCCCTTTCCCGGGAATCGGCGCCTCTGACAAACCTTTCGGAAGTCAGGGAGACAGAAGCCGGACAGGACGCTTCCGGCGAACGCAAGATGGTTCCTCCGCCTGAGATCATTGTTTTGCCTGACGCCACACCGGAACCTCATTCCCCGCCCGCCCTTTCCCGGGAATCGGCGCCTCTGACAAACCTTTCGGAACTCCTTCCGGCTGTTGAAGAGCCCGCCATTTATTTCCGCTTCAAAACGGCAAATGCCGGGACAGCCGATGCCAAACCGACTGAGTGGTTGAAGCGGCGCATTGATCAGGCTCCGCCGTTGCTGGGCAATGTGGGGAAACAGTTTGAATACCGATTTGATCTTGGACTTGACAAGAGCCATTCGATTATTGCCGCCGAGGGCTCGCCCGGATTGACCGACGGGATCGGCTTGTTTGTTTCTCTTGATAATGGCGATATTGTCATCAAAGGCATTCCTGCGGTTGGATTTGACGGTAATCTGCATTTTTCCTTCGCCAGTTTATACAGGAGGAAAGACGGCGAGAAATACGACAAGCCCATGTTCATGGCTCCCGATCCGAAAACATTGTGGAAAAATCTGCCGGTACGGGATTACGATGGGTATCCCCACGCGGACGAGGAGGCAAGAGCGGTGATTATGCCTGGTGACGGCAGGCTGATACTGGCCGCCAGTTGCCGCGGGCGATCCCACGCCCATTCTGCCAAGCCTCGCGACGATCATTTCGCCATCGACTGTGATCCCGATTCCGGCTGGAATCTCGTCGCGGTCGCCGACGGCGCCGGAAGCGCCAAATACTCCCGAAAAGGCGCGCAGATCGCTTGTGAAACCGTTATTGGTAGTTTGAGGACTTCTTTCGCCGGCCCGGAAGGATTGGCTGGACGTAGCGGGCGGGGATTGCTCTTTCCGGAGGGGTGGAAAGATCGGTTCAAGGAAGGCTTCGGAGTTCCTGGCGGGGAATGGGAAAAAGAGTTGCGTTCCGCGATCCCCTTTGATTCAATCTTCTATAATGCGGTTGATTCTTCGTATAAGGCGATTCTGGACGAAGCGATCAAACGAGAGGCGCGAATCAGGGATTACCATACTACGCTGCTCGCGGCTGCGTTCAAGAAATTCCCTGTCGGGTACCTGTTTGTTTCCTATTGGCTGGGCGATGGCGGCATGGCTGTCTATGATTGGAACCGGCGCGATTGCGTGTTTGTTCTGGGTAGTCCCGACGGCGGCGAATTTGCCGGACAGACCAGATTTCTCACCATGAGGGAGGAGATAACCCAAGATGCGGTCCAAAAGCGCCTGCGGTTTTGTTTCGCCGATGATTTCGGCGCTTTCATTCAGATGACGGACGGCATTGCCGACCCCTTCTTCCCCGGGGGAAAAGATGTCGAATCTCCGGATCTCTGGCGGCGCTTTTGGAACGTTTCGCTGCGGCAGGGAGAGGATGGAAACCCCGGCTGCCCCGAGATGTTCGACAGCGCCGTCGTGCCGGAGGAGAAGGCGAAAGCGCTGAGAAAATGGCTGGATTTCTGGTCAAAAGGCAATCACGACGACAGGACCATCCTTATCGTACAGTAAGAAGGAAACCAGATGACAGTCGTCAAAGCAATCGCGGCTGACGGAACCCAGGTGGAGTTTGTGAAGGAGAATCCCAGGCAAGGCGGAGTCAAGGACGTCTATTTCGATCCCAATCGCCGCTATGTCGTCGCCTTTTTTCGTAAAAAACTGGATTTGGTGGGACGGGATCGGATCGAAAAATTGGTCGGGCAGTACCGGAAAGGCATATTTGAGCGGGATGGCGGCGACTATTGGCGCGAACGTTTTCGCTGGCCTGAGCGCATCGTGGAATATGAGGGACATACCGGCATAGTCGTGCCGATTTACCAGCCGCAATTCTTTTTTGGTGCGAATACCATTCTTGACGGCGTCGAAAAAGACGGCAAGTGGTTTGCGTCGGCCAAGAATTTCAACCGTTTTGTGCCGAACGAGGAAAAGGGCAGCCTTCTCGGGTACCTCCGTCTGTGCCTCAACCTGAGCCGGGCGGTACGACGCTTGCATGCCGCCGGGCTTGCGCATTCCGATCTTTCCTACAAGAACTGCCTGGTGGATCCCTCCACCGGGGGGGCCTGCATCATCGACATCGACGGGTTGGTGGTTCCCGGGCTGTTTCCTCCGGACGTGGTGGGAACGCCCGATTTTATCGCTCCCGAGGTGATTGCCACTCTGAACCTGTGCATGGACGATCACCGGCGCCGGCACCCTTGTCGAGAGACGGATCAACATGCCCTGTCCGTCCTTATTTATCAATATCTTCTGCACCGCCATCCCTTGCGGGGCGGCAAGATACACCATCCCGACGCCGAAGAACAGGATCGGCTTGAGATGGGCGAGAAAGCCTTGTTTATCGAAAATCCGCAGGATCGCTCCAACAGGTACAGGCTACAAAAGAGCGACAGGGATTTTCTTCCCTGGGTGGACTGCGACAAACTACCCTATACCATAATGGGACCATATTTGAAGGAATATTTCGATAAGGCTTTTATCACCGGATTGCACAATCCCGATCAACGTCCTTCCGCCGACAACTGGGAGGACGCATTGGTCAGAACCTGCGATCTGGTCCAGCCATGCCTCAATCCAAGCTGTGTGAAGAAGTGGTATGTATTCGACAACACGACTCGTCCGGCCTGTCCATATTGCGGCACTCCGTTTCGGGGGCAACTGCCTATTCTGGACTTTTATTCGAGTCGGGACGGCGTGAGTTTCCTTTCCGACCGCCATCGGCTCATGGTGTATAACAATCAATATCTCTATCGCTGGCACGTTGATCGGTCGGTGTTTCCCAACGAACGGCTATCCGAAGCCGACAGAAAGCCGGTGGGATATTTCGTGTTTCACAAGAACCGATGGATTTTCATCAATCAGGCTTTGCCGGGCCTTACGGATGCGAAAGCGCAGAGAAAAATAGGAATAAATGAATTTGTGGAACTGGGCAATGGAACCAGGTTGCTTTTGTCTCCCGGGAAAACCGGCAGGCTGGCGCATGTTTCACTGGTGGAGGCATAACGAAAATAATTCGTCCTTGCACGGGTTTGTCTAGTGCTGTGTACAGTCTAAATCCTTACAAGTTCTGAAGTCCGTTTGTTCCGGGATTGACCTCTGATGCCGAAGGGGAAGTGAATTCCCCTTCGGCTTTGGCGGTCGATCCCGCGGTAAACGGACTTCGGCGCTCGGAAGATTTAGCCTTTCCGGGTCACTGGGAACGGAGGGTATTGACAATGTTGCGACGGCTGCCCGTATACTTGTTGCTCGACTGCTCCGAATCCATGGCCGGGCAACCGCTTGAGGATGTCGAAGCCGGAGTTGCTTTGATACTGAGGGAATTGCGGAAAAATCCCCAGGCCATGGAAAAGGTATACATGAGCATTATTACTTTTGGCGCCAGGGCAAGGCAGGT
>JAITKH010000267.1 GCA_031278535.1 Planctomycetota bacterium
GTCCGTTCCGGCCGGCTTATTTCCCGCTTCCCGCGACAACAGCCACGAAGGTTTTCAGGAGGAGCAGGACGTCAAGTCCCAGGCTCCAGCGGTCGATGTAGTCGAGATCCATCTCCATCCATTGCTGGAAAGTGATGTCGTTGCGGCCACCCACCTGCCAGATGCAGGTTATGCCCGGACGTATGGAGAATCGCTTCCGCTGCCAATCCTCCTTGAGCAGATCGTAATCGCGGCGGGATAGCGGCCGGGGCCCCACCAGGCTCATGTCGCCTCGCAGCACATTCCACAGTTGCGGTAACTCGTCGAGACTGTAGCGGCGCAGGAAGGAACCGCCAGGGATCAGGCGGGGATCGTTGGCTATCTTGAACGCCGGACCGTCCATTTCATTAAGGTGGGCTATCTCCTGCTGTCGCGCCTCGGCATCGGGAACCATGGTCCGGAACTTGAGCAGCGTAAAGGTGCGCTTGTTGAGCCCGATGCGCTCCTGGCGGAAGATCACCGGCCCCGGAGAAACCCGCCGTATGAATATGGCGATGGCCAGCAACAGCGGGGAAAGGGAGACCAAGAGAAAGAACGACAGGATCACGTCCATGAATCGTTTGGATACCAAGCCGAAAAAATCGACCGACGTGCTGGAAAAGGCCATGTTGCCGAAGTCGCTGATGCAGAGGGGCTGGCGCTTTATGCTGCCGGTTTCGAAGACGTTGCCAACGATGTAAGCGGCCACCCCGTAAAACACGGAAGTGGCGATCGCCTTGTGGATGTCGTCGTAGAAGGATCGGATGGGCAGAAAGATGAAAACGACGTCGATGACTTCGCTGCGGAGGATGGTGTCGAGGTTTTCCAGACCGCCCAAGTAATTGGCGGGGGAATTCGGAATTTCCTTTTTGTCCAGATACCCCCGGACCTCGGTCCCGAGGATCGAAGTGGCCTGTAACACCTTGCAGAAATCGCTGGTGCGGTGGTTCATGCCGATCACCACGATTTTCAGCATATTGGCCGGCTGGGAATAGAGGGACTGGAGGAAAAAACTGGTCAGGACATGGCCCGAGGTGATCAGTCCCATGGTGGCGATCATGAAGGCCAGGATAAGGTAGAAAGTTTCCATATTGGCGAAAACCAGGCAGATGCCGAGGAAGAAAATCCCCATGAGCATCAGGGTGGCCTGAGCTGTGAAAAAACCCTC
Organism: Planctomycetota bacterium; assembly: GCA_031278535.1. Lineage (GTDB taxonomy): Bacteria > Planctomycetota > SZUA-567 > SZUA-567 > SZUA-567 > JAJBSZ01. The sequence continues at coordinate 1,187 of JAITKH010000267.1, forward strand.
CCAAGAGATGGAATGGGTGAATCTGGAAAAGCGGACGATCTTCTGGTAGAAAAACATCATAAAGACAAACAGGAGGAAAAAAAAGAAGGTGATCAGGAAGGAGAGCGGCGTGGCAATACCTAGCGAAAATATGTGTGGATAATAATAAATCGCGTAGCAACAAGGGATAAATGCCGCAATCGAGCTAATGACTTCGACCAGCAGCAGAGAAAGGAACATGTTTTTAAGTCGTGCGGCAAGCATTGCCACTTCCTTACTATCCTGATCGCGAATTGGAATTGTGAAAATAGCCCCCCAGGTCGAAAATCACAATTTCACGCCGCCGGCAATATAGAAAAGAGGCGGCATTTTCCGATGGGGTTCAATGCCCGCTGATTTTGGTTGAAACCTCTCCCTCCCCCCTTTCCGGGCTGTGGAAACAATGATTTGTACAAAATGATGCCGAATCAGTGCCATTCTTCAGCAAATTATAACAAAAACATATGTTTTGTCAAATTAGGAAAATATTTTCGACTTGAGGTGACGGACGGACGATGGATCGGGGACAAGGAAAACACGGGTGCATTGTAAACGGCCGGCAAATCCCACTCCTGACAAGGGGGGAAGGGGAATAGCCTGTTTTGCCGTGGGCGGATTCGTCTCGGACAGCGGCGTGGGAATCCTGATTCTCTGGAACATCGCCCTACTCTGTTGAAACAGGAGACTGTGATCGAAGTGGGAATACAATCCAAACGCAAGGCGACGGGATGGAATAATGGCCTGCTTCGTTCACCTGTTAAACGGAAATTTCGATGCATAAGCCCTGGCCCTGATTGCCGGCGTCAAGATTTTTCCTTTTTTTTCGCCAGTCTTTTGGCTATAATAATTTGATGAATTTGGTGTTCCCGGCCCGAGTCGGGAAGGGGAAAAGCGTTTCCGGGAGCGGAAAATATGGCGGACATTTCGGCGCCGGACATGAGCGGTATCGATCCTGCATTGTTGCAGGACTTTATTTCTGAAAGCCAGGAATTGCTGGATGGTCTCGATCCATTGTTTGTCGCCCTGGAATCATCTCCCGACGACATGTCGATACTCGACGGCATTTTCCGGCCGGTACATTCGGTCAAAGGCAATTCCGGTTTCTTCGGGTTGACTAACATCAAGAAATTCGCCCACATTATGGAAAACATCCTGGGCGAATTTCGTTCCCGCAAGCGAACCCCTACCCCATCCCTGATCGATCTGCTTCTCAAGGGCGTGGACTTTCTTCGGGGGATGATCAATCGCCTTGCCCAAGGGGACTTTTCCGGGAAATTCCTGCCCGAGGAGCAGGCGCACCTCGATCTCCTGAACAAGGCGTCCGAGGAATCCGCCGGCACATCCGCCGGCGCAACGGAAACGCCGGAAGCGACTGCCGGAAAACTCCTCGAAACCTACGAAAAGACGAAAGGAGGCGACGCCGAAGCCGTCAAGGCGCTGGGGGACGCCATCAATGCTTTCATCGGCGCCGTTCTCCCCGAATTCTTTAAACAACGCGTCGAAAAGGACAGCGTGGCGGTTTCCACGGGATACCGTCTGGGGGAGGATGACGTCACCGGATTTGTCAATACCGCCGCCCACTTCATCCAGGGACTGGAAAAGAACGAGAAGGACGAGGCCTTATGCGAGGCCTTCCTCTCCGCCATCCAGGCCATTGAGAACATCGGCGAAAAGGCGAGCAGGGAAATCATCGGGCTGGTCGAACAAATCAAGGATGACTTCATCACCATCCACGAATCAGGCATTGGCTTCGACCCCTTGATGACCAGCCTGATCCAGGAGCGTTTCGACGCCATCCTGAAAAAACTGGAAAAATACGAAATTGGCGGTTCCGGCGACTTCTTCCTCCGGAATGAAAACGTTACCGGGACGGTACGATCCATGCAGGAATTCATCTCCGGCGTCCAGAAGCTGGAGAAGGAGTCCGGTCCCTCCGAGGCTTTCGTCGCCTGCATTGACAGCTTGAAAAGTTTGGCCGCTTCGGCCAGCCCAGTCCTTTCCAAGGCGCTGGAGCAAATCCAGGACGACTTTGTCACCATTCATGAATCCAACATCGGTTTTGACGACTTGATGCAGGGCCTGCTCTCGGAGCGCATGACCGGCATTCTTTCCTATCTCGAACAACGCCAGCCCGATCGGTTTTCGTATAAACTTGGGGATATGGACGTCACCCGCCAGGCGGAAAAAATCGAGGCATTCCTGGCCAATCCAACGGTTGCGACCAGCGACGCCCGGAGCAGGGCGGAGTTAATGCACGCTTTCCAGGAATTGGGCGAGGCGGGCGAAAAAGCCGGAAACCCCGATTTCGGCCAGGCGGCGGCGCACCTTGCAACCGACGTGGATCAATTGCTCGCGAGCGAAGTCGGCATCGATGACCAGATGCGGGCCATGTTTGCTGAAGAGGGGAAGCGCCTCCTGGCAAGCCTGGAGAAGGCCAAGGTGGAGGAGAAGCCGCCGTCCGCCTCTCCCCGCCCTCCCGCTCCCGTCCCGTCGACAGAGGGCCAGGGCGAGCTCGGTTCAGGTTCGGGAGCCGGCGGGAAACAGCAGCCGCAACACGCCGACGCCTCGGGCAAAACTATTCGGGTGGCCGAGGAGAAGGTCGATCACTTCATGAGTTTCGTCGGCGAGTTGATCATCACCGGCGAGGTATTCGCTTATATCCAGAAGAAGCTGGAGCAATTCCCCGAGGTGGGCAAAGTGGCGCAGGAGTTCAAAAACGCCAACCTATCCTTCAACGAACTTTCCGCCAATCTTCAGAAAAGCCTGATGGAAGTGCGCCGAGTGCCGTTGAAGTCGGTACTCCAGAAACTCCATCGCATCATCCGCGACACCGCCGCCGCCCTCGGCAAGAAAATCGACCTGGATATCGTCGGCGAGGATGTCCAGATAGACAAATCGCTTCTCGAAGGCCTGGAGAGCCCGCTAGTCCATATGGTCAGGAATTCGGCCGATCACGGAGTGGAGATGCCGGGAGAGCGCAAGGAAGCCGGAAAGCCCGAAACCGGCCATGTCTGCATCACCGCCTCGGCTACCGAGGAGCAGTTCACGCTGACCATTGAGGACGATGGTAAGGGCCTGGATGTGGAAGCGATAAAGAGCAAGGCGGTTTCGCGCGGTTTTTTAACCGAGGATGCCGCCCGAACCATACCCGACAAGGACGCTTTCCGCCTCATCTTCAACGCCGGCCTTTCCACCGCCAAGGTGGTGACGGACGTCTCGGGCCGGGGCGTGGGCATGGATGTTGTGTTATCGAACATCACCAAAATGAACGGCAATATCACGGTCGATTCGACTAAGGGCAAAGGAAGCATTTTCACCATTCTTCTGCCCATGACCGTCACCCTGACCGTGATTGACGGTTTGGTGGCGCGAATAGGCGACCAGTTCTACATCATCCCCATTTCCGACGTTCGGGAGTCGGTCCGCCCCCTGGCTTCCCAAGTCCATGCCATCAAGGGTTCCCAGGAAGTGCTGAACGTTCGGGGGGTACTCCATCCCATTGTCAGGCTAAGCCGTTTGCTGGGAATTTATTCGGAGAGAGTCGTCGAGTCGATCACCGACGCCACGGCCGTCCTTATCCAGGGCAAGCATGGCGCCACTGCCGCCTTTCTGGTGGACGAATTGATTGGCCAGCAGTCGGTGGTGGTGAAGGAACTCGGGAAAGAATTTGCGAATATCCGCTGCCTCCAGGGCGGCTCCATCCTCGGGGACGGCAGGGTTGGGCTGGTGTTGTCGGTTCAGGGCATCCTCGAGAACGTCGGGTTGGCCCAGGCGGAGGAATAAGGAATGTCAATAAAATCGGCGCTCTCCATCCAATCGCACGTCGTTTATGGCCATGCCGGCAATTCCGCCGCCGTTTTCCCCATGCAGCGGCTTGGCATCGACGTGTGGCCCCTGAATACCGTGCAGTTTTCCAACCATACCCAATATCCGGAAGGATGGAAGGGCATGGTGATGTCGAGCGGACACTTTTTGGACATCGCCTTCGGGCTTGAAAACATCGGCAAGCTTGGCCGATGCGCCGCCGTTCTCTCGGGCTATATCGGATCGGCGGAACAGGGAGAGGTCATTCTCCAGATTGCAGCCCGAATTAAACGGGCCAATTCTTCGGCCCTGTTTTTCTGCGACCCGGTTATGGGCCATCCGGTCAAGGGGTGCAAGGTGGCCCCAGGCGTGGCCGAATTCCATCGCGACCGGGCCGTTTTCGCCGCTGATATGATGTCCCCGAATGTGTTGGAGTTGGAAACCCTGGTGGGACGGGAACTCCGGGATCCCGGGGGTTGCCTCGAAGCCGCCCGGGAACTTTGCCGTCGGGGACCGTGCCTGATTCTGGTGAAACATCTGAGCTACGCAGCCGCGAATCCGGATGCCTTCGAGATGATTCTGGCGGCTCCGGGCGAAGCCTGGCACATCGCCAGGCCGCTCATCCGCTTCGAGCGCCAGCCGGTGGGAGTGGGCGATCTCACGAGCGGCGTTCTCCTTGCCTCGCTTCTGAACGGCAATTCGCCCAGGGAGGCGCTGGAATTCACCGCCGCCGCCGTATACGAAGTCATGCTCGCCACCCAGGCGGCGGACTCCTATGAAATGCAACTAGTGGCGGCCCAGGACGCCCTGGCCAAACCGACGCACCGGTTCCAGGCGGAGCGGATGGCTTGAATGCGGGCGAAGTTCCCGGTTACGCCGGAGTCGTGGTTGAGGCGCCGCTTACCAAGGTGTTCCATTATCGCCTTCCGGAGCGGATGGCCGGATCGATCCGGCCCGGCGACAGGGTCGACGTCCAGTTCGCCCGCCGCCGCGTTCACGGCGTGGTGGTGTCGCTTGCCAGCCTTCCGCCCATTGATCCGTCTTTGATCAAAGAGATTCTTGCCGTTTCTCCAGAAGAGGAGCGGATACCGGCGGATATCCTCGAACTCACCCGTTGGGTCTCTTCCTATTACCGGTGCGGCTGGGGAACCGTTCTTGCCGCCGCGGTTCCGGCCGGGGTAAAACAGGGACGGAAAAAACGCCAGGTCTCCCGGATCGAACTGACTGCGACGCCGGAGGAAACCGAAACCAGGGCGGAGCGTCTGCAACGGCGGGCGCCCCGGCAGGCGAGCGCTCTTTTCGCCCTGGCCCGCTGGTTTCGGAAACGGCCCGATACGCCCCTGCCGGTCGATTCGCCGGACATCAGGGACGTTGCTCCCGGAGAAATCCTCCGCCAGTTGGCGAAAAAAGGACGAATCCGCCTGATCATCCCCGCAAACGGGGATCCCCTCCCGGCAATGCCGAAAGACGGCGGAATGGGGGAGGATGGCCGGCCGCCGGTCCTGACGTCGGAACAGGAAGCGGCGCTGGCCGAAATAGGGCCTCG
>JAITKH010000357.1 GCA_031278535.1 Planctomycetota bacterium
TGGAGGGTCTCCCTCTCGGCCGCCGCCACCCCCCCGCCCGCCTCCACCCCCCCGCCCCTCCCGGCCCCCCCCCCCCCCCCCCCCCCGCGACCGCGCCTGAGACGCCGCCCATCCGCTTCGGTTCGCCCGGCCTGATTTGCGTGTACAAGCTTTGCGCCCTTCTGCTGTTCTTCGTCCTGTTGCTCTATTACGTCAACTTCATCGCCGCCACGCTTGTCTTCGTTCCCGCCTGCATGTGGCTCCTGGGAAGGCGGGACCTGCCGGTGATGGCGGCGGTGTCAATCGGGCTGCCGCTGGCGATATATTTCATCTTCACCCGCCTTTTGCGGATAACCCTGCCCTGACTGGGCGCGGAAAGGGGCCGGCCGGGACGGAAGGACCAAGCGATGGAAGATTTTTTCGCCGCATTGGGCGCGGCCTTTACGCCGTATTACCTGTCGATGGTTTTTTTCGGCGCCTTGGTGGGAATACTGGTCGGCGCCATGCCCGGCCTCTCCTCCGTCATGGGCCTTACCATTGTTCTCCCTTTTACCTTCTCCATAGACGGCACTGGCGGCATCTTCATGCTACTCGGCGTGTTTTGCGGCTCAATCTACGGCGGTTCCATCACCGCCATCCTTATCAACACCCCCGGGACCGCCAACTCCGCCGCCACCGTCCTGGACGGGTACCCCATGGCCACCAAAATGGGACAGCCTGGCCGGGCGCTCTCCATCTCTACCCTGGCTTCGACCTTCGGCGGCCTCTTCAGCGCGGTGGCACTCTTGGGTACGGCGCCGCTCCTGGCCAGGGTGGCGATGAATTTCGCCTCGCCCGAATATTTCGCCCTAGCGGTGTTCGGTCTCACCATTGTCACCCGGGTATCGTCGAAATCCATCATCAAGAGCCTGATGGGCGCAATTCTTGGATTGCTGTTCGCGACGGTGGGGCTGGATCTCTTTTCCGGAGTCCCCCGCTTCACATTCGGCACCGTCTATTTTACCGCCGGCATTGCCTATATTCCCCTCATGATCGCCCTCTACGCCTTTTCCCAGGGTCTGACCTCCGCCGAGGAAACGGCGGAAGGGATGCCTCCTCCCAAGCTGATGGCGATCCGGAACATCCTTCCCCGGTGGGACGATTTCCGGCTCACCCTGCCGACCATGCTCCGTTCCAGCGTCATCGGCGTGATTATCGGGGCCATCCCCGGCACCGGCGGCGACATCGCCGCCTGGGTCGGCTACAACGAGGCCAGGCGCTGGTCGAAGCATCCGGAAAAATTTGGACAGGGAAGCCCCGAGGGCATAGCCGCGCCGGAATCGGCCAACAACGCCATCTCCGGGGGAGCACTCATCCCCCTCCTTACCATGGGCATTCCCGGCGACGCCGGCACGGCGGTAATGCTGGGCGCCTTCATGATGCACGGCATCGTCCCCGGGCCGCTGTTGTTCCGGGATCAGGGGGAATTCGTCTACACCATCATCGTCGGCCTGTTCATCGCCAATGTCTTCATGTGCCTCCTGGGGTACGCCGGCCTCAAGCTTTTCGCCAAAATCCCGGCCATTCCCGCCGCCATCATGGTGCCGCTCATTTTTATCCTCTGCTATGTCGGCGCTTTCGCCCTCAACAACAACGTCGACGACATTTACTTCATGATCGCAGCCGGCATCGTTGCCTATATCCTGCTGAAGCTTGAGTTCTCCATGCCGCCGATCATACTTGGGCTCATTCTCGGCGGCATCATGGAGAAGAACCTGGCACGCTCGCTGGTGCTGTCGCGGGGGAGTTTCGCCATCTTCTTCACCCGTCCCATATCCTGCGCCCTGATGCTGATTGCCATCGCCACCCTGGCGTATCCCGCGCTCGCCTGGCTCATTCGCCGCCTGAAGAGTCGGCAACCGGCAGAAACGGCGGACTGAGCGATCCGGACCGCGAACGCAGAGGAGACCCGCATGACAAGCGATTTTTCCGGCAATGACGGCGACGAAGAAACGGAGGCTCCGGGCCGACTGGAGCCAATCCCGGCCGCCGTTCCCGTCGCGCTACTCCTCGGGATCATGGGCAGCGCCCTTCTGGCCTTGGCGTATGGCCCCCTCGACTACTATTCGCCGTTGGTGTATCTGAACGTCATCCTTGCTCTTGGCCTGGGGTACGCTGTGAGCTGGATGTCGGTCGGCCTTCTCAGGCGATTACGCCTCGACAGCCGGGGGACGGGGCTGATCCTGGGTTTCGTCTCCGGATTCGCGGCGGCCTGGCTCGCTTGGCCCAGCTATGTCTGGACGCTTGCCGAGTACGATTGGGGGTATTATTTTTCTACGTTGTTGAATCCTTCGGCATTGCTTGATGTGATCGGGCATTTGGCCCGCAATCCCGTATGGCGGATTGGAAGGAGCGGGCGCATGGCATCGGGTCATTTTCCCGCGATGTATTATGCGATCTGGATAGTGGAATTTTTGATTATCTCGTTGCTGCCGCCTTCCCGTTGCTTCAATTTCCTGGAAAACAACCGCCTGTGCGACGCCTGTCGCCGCTGGCTGGGAGAGACCGGCGATTCCGCCGCCTTTGCCTGTCCGGACGATATCGCCGGCTTTCGGACGGTCCTGAACGCCGGTGACGCTTCCGTCCTGGAAACCCTCGGCCGGTTCCGTGCCGGCGATCGGGAGGAACCCGGAACTTGGCTGCTTGTCAAGGGGTATGCCTGTCCGCATTGCCAGCACGAGGACGGATATGTCCGGGTTTTCCTGCAGGAGTTGAAGCTGAACAAGAAGACAAAGAAACTCGAACTGTCGGAAAAGGCATGGTCGGGCTTCATTCCTG
>JAITKH010000360.1 GCA_031278535.1 Planctomycetota bacterium
CCGTCCCGCGGCCGGGTTTGTCCGGGCGGCGGGGCGCGTTTGCCGGCGAAATTACTCGACGACTTCCGTCACCACTCCAGAACCGACCGTCCGCCCGCCTTCGCGGATGGCGAAGCGCAACTGCTGCTCCATCGCGATCGGCGATATCAACTCGATGCTCATCTGCACGTTGTCCCCGGGCATCACCATCTCCACGCCGTCCGGAAGCAGCGCCTGACCCGTCACATCCGTCGTCCGGAAATAAAACTGCGGCCGGTAGCCGGTGAAAAACGGCGTATGCCGGCCCCCCTCGTCCGCCGTCAACACATACACCTCCCCCTTGAACTTCGTGTGCGGCGTAATCGACTTCGGCGCCGCCAGCACCATCCCCCGCCCCACATCCTTCTTCTCAATCCCCCGCAGCAACACCCCGACGTTGTCGCCCGCCACTCCCTTGTCCAACGTCTTCTGGAACATCTCCACCCCCGTGCACACCGTGTCGCGCGTCTCCCCAAGCCCGACAATCTCCACCTTCTCCTGCATCTTGATCGTCCCGCGCTCAATCCGCCCCGTCACCACCGTCCCCCGCCCCTTGATCGAAAACACGTCCTCTATCGGCATCAGGAACGGCTTGTCCTCCTCCCGCGGCGGAATGTCAAAATACCTGTCCATCGTCATGAGAAGCTCTTTCACCCCCGTGTCCCCGGCCTTCGGGTCCTCTATCGCCTTCAACGCCGACCCCTTGATCACCGGAATCTCGTCCCCGGGAAACCCGTATTTCGTCAACAAATCCCGAACCTCCATCTCCACCAACTCCACCAGGTCCGGCTCGTCCTTCATCAGGTCGCACTTGTTCAGAAACACGATGATCTTCGGCACCGCCACCTGCCGGGCAAGAAGAATGTGCTCCCGCGTCTGCGGCATGGGCCCGGACGGCGCTTCAACCACCAGAATGGCCCCGTCCATCTGCGCCGCGCCCGTTATCATGTTCTTCACGTAGTCCGCGTGGCCGGGACAGTCCACATGGGCATAGTGCCGCTCCGCCGATTCGTATTCCACGTGCGAGGTGGCAATCGTAAGAATCTTGGTGGAGTCGCGGCGCCCCTGCGACTCGGAGGCCTTCGCCACTTCGTCGTAGGTAATCACCCGCCCCCCGCCAAAATTGGCGGCCGACACGGCGGTAATGGCGGCAGTCAGGGTGGTCTTGCCGTGGTCCACGTGCCCAATCGTCCCGACGTTGATGTGGGGCTTCTTGCGAACAAAATTTTCCTTGGCCATTTTCTCGTTCTCCTCTGGTGCTCAACTTTCCGCTGACAAACCATACCGAAAGACGCAATGAATGCGGCCCGCCCGCCGCCGGTTGCGGCGGACGTCACGACTCTGGATCATACCCGAGTATCTCCCGCATTTTCGCCCTGGGCACCGGCGCGTAGGCGCATGGTTCCAGGGAATACTCGGCCCTGCCGCTGGAGAGGCTGCGCACGGTTCCGGCATAGCCGAACATTTCGGCCAGGGCCACCTTCGCCTTGACGAAACTGAACGTCGCCGACTTCCCCACTTCGGAAATCTCGGCCCGCCGGCCGTTCAGATCATGAATGACGCCGCCCAGAAACTCGTCGGGAATCCCCACTTCCAGGGACATCATCGGCTCGTAAAGGATGGCGTCGCCTTCGCACATGGCTTGGCGCAGGGCCGTCTCGGCCGCCGCCGCCGCCGCGAGTTCGGTCAGTTCCCCCTCGCGGGACTTGAGGCCGGTGATCCGGGCCAGCGTATGGATGACCGGATAGCCCCCCAGGGGGCCGGAAGAGAGGCCGTCCGCGAGGCTGGCCGCCATGGAATCGAGAATCGGCTTCGGGAACGGGCCTCCGGGCAGGGCGACGTCGAGTTTCGGCGCCAACTCGCCGGGATTCGGGAAAACGGTCAGTGAAACCTCGGCGAAATTCGGCCGTCCGGCGACGACCTGCTCGAAGACGCCGGTCCCCGAGGCCTCGCGCTCCGTCCCTTCGCGGTATGAAACGCGGGGAGAGCCGGTGTTCACCGGAATGCGGTAGTCGCGGCGTATGCGGGTCAGCAATATCTCAAGGTGGAGTTCGCCCATGCCGGCGAGAACAAGCTGGCCGGTTTCCTGATCGATCTTGTGGGTAAAGGTGGGGTCTTCCCGTTCGAGGCGGGAAATGACGTCCATCAGCTTGTCGCGGTCGTCGTTGGATTTGGGTTCCACCGCCATCGAAACCACGGTGGCGGGAAACCGGGGCGGTTCCAGTTCCACCAGGCGGGACTCGTCGCACAGGCTGTCGCCGGTGACGGCAAATTTGAGTCCGGAGACGCCGACGATGTCGCCGGGGCCGGCCGTCTTGATCTGCTCCCGGTGATTGGCGTGCATTCGCCAGATTCGGGCCACTCGTTCCTTGCGGGAGGTGGCGGCCACGACCAGGCGCATCCCCTCGGCGATTTCTCCCGAATAGACGCGGGCGAAAGCCAGGGGGCCGTGGGCGTCGTCGCTTATCTTGAAAACCAGGGCCACCGTTTTGTCCTTGCGCAGGGGGCGGCATTCGATGGACGCCTTGGCCTGGCCGGGCGCCCGGCCAGGCATGGGCGGAACGTCCCTGGGGCTCGGGAGATACTGCACCACTGCGTCCAGAAGGGGCTGGACGCCCTTGTTCCGGAGGCTGGATCCGCAAAGAACCGGAACGGCGCGGCGGGACAGGCAGAGCGTCCTGATGCCCGCCCGCGTCTCGTCCGGAGACAGGCGGCCGTTGTCGAGGAAGGCCGCGGTCAACTCCTCGCTCGCGTCCGCCGCCTTTTCCATGATGTCCTGCGCCAGCACCTCCACGTCCTCCGCCAATTCCTCCGGAACCTGGCGGACGGCCACGTTTTCGCCTTGCTGGCCTTCGAAAGAAAGGAATTTCCGCTCGATCAGATCGACAACCCCGGAGAAGCCGTCCTCCCGGCCTACCGGAAGCTGGAGGAGGATTGGGTTCGCGCTCAGGCGGGTACGGATTTCCCCGAGCACGTGCTCAACCTCGGCTCCGGCGCGATCCAGCTTGTTGATGAAGGCGATCCGGGGCGTCCGGTACCGGTCTGCCTGGCGCCAGACCGTTTCCGACTGGGCCTGGACGCCGGCCACCCCGCAGAAGATGCAGATCGCTCCGTCCAGGATGCGCAGGCTTCTTTCCACCTCGGCGGTGAAATCGACGTGGCCGGGGGTGTCGATAAGGTTTATCCGGTGATCCAACCAGGCGAAGGTGGTGACGGCGGAACTGATGGTGATGCCGCGTTCCTGTTCGTCCCGCATGAAATCCATGACGGCGGTGCCGTCATGGACCTCGCCCATTCGGTGTTCCTTGCCGGAATAAAACAGTATCCGCTCGGACGTGGTGGTCTTACCGGCGTCGATATGCGCAATGATGCCGATATTTCTGACGCGTCCCAGCGGAGCGCCCTTCGGGTCGCTCATGGGTTGCCGCTGCCTCTGCAATCGGGCCGAAACCACGCCGCCGCCTAGCCGGGGCGCCGTTTCGGCGAAGGTGCGCATTATACCCCCGTCCCGTCCGAAAGCAAGAAACTTTTCCGGCGTCCGAAGGTTTTTGTCCATGGGTGGCGCAAGAGAATGCCGAATGCCTTGCAAATATGCCGTTGGCAATTTGAAATTGCGCTTTTCGGCCAGCGGGATGCCGGTTCCGCAATTTCAGGCCGCATTCGGCATCAATCGCCTGGTTCCGTCCAAACGCGGGGCGGCGGCGTACGCGGTATTTCGCATCCCGCCAAGGCGCCCGGCCGCTCGGCGGCCGTGTCCGCCGGCACTTTTGCTATTGCGGTTCGTCCGGCGCCGGGGTATAGTTTCTCTTGCAACCGACTTGGGGATTTCGTCATCTTTGCAAGGAGGAAACCCGAATGAAGCTGTTCACCAATTCCGCCGGCGATCTCGCGGCCATACGGAACATCTGTTCCATTCTGGATTATTCCGCGGCCCTGGTGACCACCGCCTCCGAGGCCGAGGTCATCCAGGCCTGCGAAGACGCCAAGCGCTACAAGTTCAAGGCGGTGCCGGTCTTCCCGTCCTATCTTCCCCTGGTGACCAGGGAATTGAAAGGGACCGGCATCGCGCCCCAGCTTCCCTGTGCCTTCCCCTGCGGTTGCGTCTCCACCGCCATCAAACAGGCCGAGGTCGAGCAGGCCATCGGGGACGGGGCGAAAGAGGTGGACATGGTAATCAATATCGCCCGTCTCCTTGACAAGGATTACAAATATGTCGAAAACGACATAAAAACGGTGGTTGAAACCGCCGGGAGGGCGGGAATCGAGGTCAAGGTCATCATCGAAATCGGTCTTGTCAAGGATCGGGACAAAAAGGAGGCGCTGGAGATTTCCGTAGCCGCCGGGGCCGCCTTCGTCAAGACGTGCACCGGCTTCGCCGAAGGCCGGGCCACCGTTCGCGAAATCGCCCAGCTGGTGGAATGGGCAAAGGGCAGGATTAAAATCAAGGCGACCGGTGGCGTGGCTTCGCTCGAGGACGCCCAGTCCTTCATCGACGCCGGCGCCGAACGGGTGGCCGGCCGGGGCAATTTCGTCAACCAGATGCGAGGATTGGGAATCGAGGGATTCTAGTGTTCCGTAAAATCTCAATCTTTGCTTGAGACGTTACGGGGAGTGCCCCCGGTTCATCCGGTTCCCGCTTCCGGGGAAGTGAATTCCCCTCCGGCATCAGAGGTCAATCGCGGAACAAGCGGACTGCAGAATTTGGAAAGATTGAGACTGTACAGACCACCAGGAAACCTGGACGGGCGCCGCCGAGGAACGGGACTTCGCCCAAGGGAAAAAACGCAACCCATGGATCCAATGACCCATGCCCTGGCCGGACAGATGATAGCCGACGCTCTCCCCTTTTCCGGCAGGCTCGGAGAAAAGGCTCCCCTGGTGGCGGCGCTGGCGGCCATGGCCCCGGATGTGGATCTCCTGCCCGCTATCGTCGCCGGATTCCCGCCCAAATTCGCCGGCGGCCGCCTAATCGCCAGGGACTGGAGCCTGGCAAGACGTTTTCATCGGGCTTATACGCATTCCTTTTTTTTCGTCACGCTGGCGAGTCCCTTCCTGGGCTGGTTGGCTTGGCGCTGGTCCGGCCGCCGGGGACATTGGCTCCATTGGTCTATCCTGGTTCTTCTGGCCCTGTATTCCCACATTATCCTGGATTTGACCAATTTCTTCGGCGTTCGCGCCTGGCTGCCCTTTTCGGCCGGCCGGCCGGCCTGGGCACTCCTGCCGCTCCTGGACCCGCCGATTATCGCCGTACTCCTTGGCGTCCTGTTCCTGAACCATGTTTTCCGAAACAGCTATGCCGGCCTGGAAGCCGCCGCCATCCGGCCCGATACCTGGCGGAAAAGAACGGCCGGCCGGATAAACCGCCTGCTCCGGAGCGAGCATGCCGCCTGGATTGGCTTGGGCCTGATCGCCGCCCGAATCCTGGCGGCGGCATGGTTGTGAGAGGCGGGGAGAAACGTCGGGCATGCCGAAAGCCGCGAAAACGATCCGCCGCCTGCCTCCCTGGCTCAGAAAAACCATCCCTGCCGAATCCGGACGGGCGGTCGCCGATTGTCTGGCCGAACTCCGGCTGGATACCGTGTGCCGCGGCGCCCGCTGTCCAAACCGCTTCGAGTGCCGGGCCCGGGGCCGGGCGGCATTCCTGATCCTGGGGTCCCGCTGCACCCGTTCCTGCCGCTTCTGCGCCATGGAAGCGGACGATCCGGAACCGCCCGATCCGGAAGAGCCGTTCCGGCTGGCGGAAGCGGTGAAACGCCTCGGCCTGTCCCATGCCGTCGTCACCTCGGTCACCCGCGACGATCTGCCGGACGGCGGAGCCGGGCATTTCGCCGGAACGGTTGCGGCCATCCGTTCCCTCTGTCCCGAAACGACTGTGGAAATCCTCGTCCCGGATTTCCAGGGAGGCGAGGAGGACTGGATCACCGCCATTGATTGCCGCCCCGACGTCTTCAACCACAACCTGGAAACAGTGGAAAGACTGTATCCCAAGGTCCGGCCGGGGGCGGATTTCGATCTCAGCCTCGCCCTCCTGGATTTCGCGAAGGAGCGCCGGCCCGACATCCTGTGCAAAAGTGGCCTGATGCTTGGATTGGGCGAGGAATGGGACGAGGTGCTGGAAACGGCGCAGGCGCTCCGGGACGTGGGGGTGGACATCCTGACAGTAGGCCAGTATCTGCGGCCGAAGTCGGAAAGGACGCTCGAGGTCGAGCGTTTCGTTCCCCCGGAAGAATTCGTCCGGCTGGAAGGGGAATTCCGGAAACTCGGCTTTGCGGCGGTGGCCTGTTCGCCGTTTGTCCGTTCCAGCCACAATGCCGAGGAGGCGTTTCTCCTGGCGGCCAAGGGGAGGTAGGGAAAATGCCCTGGTCGTTTGCCGATCTGCTGGGTCAGGAAGAAACCCTTCGCCGGGTGAACCGCGAATTCGCCTCGGGGCGCATGGCCCATGCCTACATGCTGGAAGGGCGCGAGGGAATCGGCAAGCTCACCCTGGCCAGAGGAATGGCGGGCCGGCTTTTCTGCCTCTCCCCCGGCCTGGCGGGCGAGGCCTGCGGCGTGTGCCGGCCGTGCCGGCTGCTGGCCCATGACAGCCATCCGGATTTTCTCGAATTGCCCCGCAAACCCGCCGATCTCCGCCTCGGCCGGTTTCTTGAGCGTCCCGGCGGATCGGAAAGGGTCGAGCACCAGCCGCTCCTTCCTTTCCTCCGGATGAAGCCTGTCGAAGGCGACGGGCGGGCGGCGATCATTCCCGTCGCCGAACGGATGCGGGCCGAGGCGGCCAACGCCTTCCTGAAAACGCTGGAAGAGCCTCCCGGCCCGACCCTTCTGATCCTTACCGTCAACTCCCGGGACAGTCTCCCTCCCACTATCGCTAGCCGCTGCCGGCGCCTGGGCCTCCGGCCGCTTCCGGCCGGGACAATTTCCTCCGAACTTGTCCGGCGCGGGGCCGCGCCGGCGGAAGAGGCGGAGGGACTGGCGGAGGCGGCCGAAGGGTCGCTCGGCCGGGCACTGGAACTGGCGGGAAGCGGGGTCGCGCCGCTGTGGCGCTGGCTGGACGATCGGGCTTTCCTCAACCCCGGCATCGTTTCGGCCCGCGACCTCGCCGCCGCCTGGACGGAATCCCTGGGAAAGCGGAGCGACGCCGGGGAAAAACGCAAGGAGGCGCTGTTTGTCCTGGGGCTGGGAGCGCTGGCCCTGCGCCGCCGCCTGCGCCGGGGACTCGCTCCGCGCCGGGCCGCCCGGGCCCTGGAAGCCCTCTGGTTGGCCGGGGAACAGGTGACGCAAAACGTCGGGGCGGAAAACGTTCTGGTCTCGGCCGCCTTTGAAGTCATGTCGATCCTGCGCCGATAAGCCGCATCCGGACCCGGAAGGGAGAATGGCGACCGCATGATGATGCCGGAGGAAAACGGCTTCGACGTCCCAGAGGAACTGGCCGATGGCCGCCGCCGGATGCTGGATGCGGATCTGGCCGGGCGCGGCATTTCCGATCCCGGCGTCCTGGCGGCCATGGCGTCGGTTCCCCGCCATGAATTCGTCCCGTTCCCGCTCCGAATTCATTCCTATGACGACACCCCGCTCGGCATCGGCTGCGGACAGACCATTTCCCAACCCTATGTCGTGGCGTACATGACCCAGGCCCTGCGGATCGCGCCCGGAATGCGGGTGCTGGAAATCGGCACCGGCAGCGGCTACCAGACCGCGGTTCTGGCCTTCATGGGGGCGGAAGTGTTCACCGTCGAACGGTACGAGGAACTGTCCCTGGCGGCCGAGGCGCGCCTTGATCGGCTCGGCCTGGGCGAAAGGACGACTTTCCGGACAGACGACGGCTCGCTCGGCTGGCCCGAGGCGGCTCCCTTCGATCGGATACTCGCGGCGGCGGCGGCGCCCCGGATTCCCGCCGCCCTGGCGGAGGAACTGGCGGAGGGAGGGCTTCTGTTGCTGCCGGTGGGTGCCCTGCGGGGAAACCAGCGCCTTGAACTGGCGGAAAAACGGAATGGCCGGCTTGCCGTCCGACCTCTGCTCGACGTCTCCTTCGTTCCCATGCTGGGGGCCGGCGCCTTCAAGGCGGGATGACGGAGGCGGCCGGCGTTTTGGGACGGCGGAAGGCTCGCTCGGCTGGCCCGAGGCGGCTCCCTTCGATCGGATACTCGCGGCGGCGGCGCCCCGGATTCCCGCCGCCCTGGCGGAGGAACTGGCGGGATGAAAATCCTGGTGTTTGTGGTGCCGCAGTCAATCACGGCGAACATGCGAGAGTCTCCTTCCTTCGACATGCGGTGCCCGCGCTTGCGGCGCGGAACGGGAAATATCCGAAATCACGGATCATTTCGGCGCGTTGACGGGATTGAGCGGCGCCTTTCCCGACAACACCCGGACGACCTCCTCCGCCACTTTCAACTGCAGGCTGGCGATGGCTTCGACGGAATACCATGCCAAATGGGGCGTCACGATGACGTTGTCCATGGCGAGAAGCGGATTGTCCGGCGCCATGGGTTCCTTTTCCGCGACGTCGACGGCGGCGCCGGCGATTTCGCCGTCGCGCAGGGCTTGGATCAGGTCCGGCTCCGCGACGACCCCTCCTCTCGCCGTGTTGACGAAAAAAGCCGTCTTCTTCATCATTCGGAACTGTTCGATGCCGAACATGCGGCGAGTGGATTCGTTGAGAGGGCAATGGACGGAAATCAGGTCGCTCGTTTTCAGGAGCGTTTCGAAGTCCGTCCGCTTCACGCCCAATTCCTTCGCCCTTTCCGGATCGGCGTAGGGGTCGTACGCTATGATGTTCAGCCCGAATCCGGCCATTTTGGCCGCCACCAGCGAGGGAATGCGGCCAAGGCCAACCAGGCCAAGGGTTTGTCCGGCGAGACGGTACACCGGCTTGGCGACGGCGTAGTTCCAAACTCCCCTTCGCGTACTGGCCGCGGTCTGCGCCAATTTGCGCGAACAGGCGAGGAGCAGGAGAACGGCATGGTTCGACACCTCGTCGACGCCGTAATCGGGCACGTTGCACACGACGATGCCGCGTTCGGCGGCGGCCGCGACGTCGATGTTGTCCACGCCGATGGCGTAGCGGACGATCACCTTGCACCGTTCCAGATTTTCAATTACCCGCCTGGTGACGGGGGCGAACTGGACGATGACGGCGTCGGCGTCCCGCGCCGCGCCGATCACCTCATCCTCGGTCCTGCACTGGTACTCCGCCAGAACGGCGTCCAGTCGGGTGATCTCCCTCCGTTCCAAATCGATATGTTCATAAACATAGTCGGTGATGACCACTTTGTATTTGCCCATTCCGATCTCCGCTCCGTATCCGGCCCAATTTTCGATATCCGATCTGCTGGGAAATGTCCACGGCAGTATTCACAACCAACAGCTGATCGGGACCACGAATCACGTCCCCGACTCGGCGTGGCAGTGCGCGATCTTCTCCCGCCTCGGTTTCGTGACCAGTTCGAGAATGACATCCTTGTCGACGATGGTCTCCGGAATGAGTTTCCTGAATTCCACCCGCGCCAGGTAGGCCGCAACCCCCTCATCCGCCATCCGATGCCG
>JAITKH010000367.1 GCA_031278535.1 Planctomycetota bacterium
GCCTGCCGGTGGCCTGGGTTGTCGGGCAATCGACAAGTTCCAGCAGCGACCGGAGCTTGCCCTTCAGGGAGGAACCGGGAATATAGGGCAGGTTGGTAATGGGGTGGCGGATTATGGGATTGTCCGTCTCGCCGATGCCAACGGAATCCTTGGAGCCGCCTATCCGCAGCCCCGATTCCAGCACCTTCAGCGTGCCCCTGAATTCCTCGATTCGCAGCAGCCTGATGACGTTGTTGGGCATGGCGGCATCCCTCCCGGTTCAAGACGGTTTTTTGAAATAACAGAGGATATTGGTTACATAGCGGAAAAACCCGAGCATTTCCCGGGGATCGGCGAGAACGATGTCCCGGTGGCGATCAAACAGGTCCTTGACCACCGGGGGCAGAACGCCCCGCTCGACCGCCCTCACCACCCGCTCGACATAAAGGACGCCGAATTTTTCCCTGGCCCAGAAAAATGGTTTTTTGTTGTCCCGCAGCGGAAGGGCCAGGGCCTGGAATTGCTGGAAAAGGCCGCGATACTGGGTAGGCTTCACTCCGCGCTCGAAAATTTCGGCCGCATCCCGGGCGGCATCGAAAAAAAGGCGCTGATCAAGGAAGCCGTCGGCCCCATAAAATGAGGTGAAAACACAGGTTTCGGGAAGGATGCCGCCAAGGGCGCCCGTCCGCCCGGAAGCGGCCGGACGGGCGGCGGGCGGGTTCCTGCGGGCAACGCCGGACCGATCCTGCCGCAAAAGAGGATGGCCGGGGTCGAGCGGCCCGGTCACGCGGACATTTTTTGCCGCCGGGCGATCATCCTTCCCCTTGCCGATGTCAAACTCCACCGGCGATCCCGCATCCAAATCGTATCCGGCGTCATTCACGCCCGAAACGTGGAAAAACACTTCCGGATTCGACTCCGCGGCGATAAAACCGAATCCCTTTTCCTTTATGAACCTGATCACCACGCCGATTTCCCTGGGCATCTTCACGCCTCCGTTCTTCAGCCCCGATTGGCGGCCAGGGCATACCGGCAGACAAAACCCGCCGCCGGCATTTCCGCCGTCCCGGCCGGCGTCGCCAGCCTGGCCGCCCAGTCGCGCGCCTTCCTTTCCTCCTCGGTCCCTCCCCGCCAGGCGCGGACCAGATCCCGGTTCAGCCGGGGAGCGTATTCGAAATATTTCGTGTCACGCGTACGCTGAAAATTCCCGCTCATTTCGGCATAGCCGAGGAGGCGCCTGATCTGGCTGGCTGACACCGTACCGTCGCCGAGCCAGCGGCCGAGCTGTTTGGCTTCGGCTAGGGCCTTGGCGAATTCGCTCCAGGGGAGCGACACGGACAGGGCGCTGATCCGCCCCTTGAAAGGCTGTCCCGCCATTTCGGACAGCGCCTGGAGCGCCACGCCTCCCCGGCCCGGAGCCGTCTTGGAGGCGTCGAGAAGCTGTTGGGCTTCCGCCATCGCCATGGTGACAGGCACGTTAACCGGCGCCACCGCCAGGCCGGCCGACAGATCCCAGGCGGGATTCGACCCGGCATGGCGCCGCAAATCGCCGCGCAGGCGCAAGGCGAAATCGAAAACAAGGTTCCACGGGCCGATGGCGGCCACATCGTCGCCGCCGGAATACAGCATGTAGATCGAGGCAAATTCACCGCCTGCCAGCAGTTCCTCCACATGCAGGCTGAAAAACGCCTCAAGGCTCCGGGACAGGGCCGCCACCCGCGAAATGGAGGCGTTCCCGCCGAACCCCTGGTTGAAAACATACCCCAGGTTGTCAACGTCAACCTTGAGGTAGCCCAAATATTTCTGCCCAAGCGCCAGTTGTCCCAGATCGGAAAACTCGATCGGTCCGTCGCCGCGGCAGGGAACATGCCTGGCCTTGGGCATGGCGATCAGGGGGATCTCCGGCGCCGCGGCCGGATCGAACCGGCCAAGACAGGCAAGTATGGCCGCCCCGTTCCCTTCTTCTCCGGACAGGAGAGAAAAGGAACCGATGGGCGCGGCGTTGTCGCCGGATCTGTCGTCATGAAACGCCACCCGGCCGGCCACGGTGATCGCCTTGCCCAATTCCCTGTCGGCGGCGCATTTTTCGCAAATTCCCCCGGGATGGCTTCCTTCCGGCATTTTCCCGCAATCGGGACACAACCTGTCGGCATGGGGAACGCCGCCATCAAGGACGAATCCCTCCTCCCGCCAGCCGCTATCATCCTGCAGGATGGCGGCGGCCTCGCGGGTGCGCTCGGCGCGGAATCGCGCGGCCAAGCGATCGGCAAGAGCGTCGAAGGCACACAGTTCGTCGTCGGAGGCGGCAAGCCAGGCGCGGGAAAGGCTCAACCCGGCGCCGGATTCGCGATACAGCCATTCCGACGCCTCCTTCCACAGGGCGTCGATGCCGGCGGCGACCCAGCCGGCATTGGGCAGGAGCAGGTGGAATTTTCCCCCGGCCCGCATGACGCACTGGGTAACGGGGAGCCGCAGGCGCCGCAGGATGGCGAGCATGAGACAGTCGGCATAGGCGGAAATGTGGAAGGACCTGGCCCTGAGCCGCCTGGCCAGGCGGCCGTGGCCGGCATGGACGTCAAAAATGTGCCGCTGAATGCCGTCCAGGCCGCAGGCCAGCAGCAGAAACGGCTTTTTCCCGTCCTCGGCCCAGCGCCTGGCCACCGCAATCGCGGCGGTGGTCTTCAGGTGATCGAAAAGGGAAATGTCTGGCCTGGCATTGACGGCGGAAGGCACGCACCAGGTGAAATGCTCGAGGACCGCGGAGGCCCGGTCAGCGAACCCGATGGGTGACGGGCAGCGGTTGGCGTCCCAGGCGGCGACGAATTCCTGCCACAAGGCGGCGTATGACGCCGTCAGGTTTTCTCCGTCGTCCGACTGGACCGGGAAACAGGCGCTGCCGGAAAAGGCGCCGATATCGAGCCGGCCTCCGTCCCGGGCGGCGTCGAATTCCCCAGGAAATACCGTGGCCAGTGGCGGCAGCATCCTGGTCACGCGTATGCCCGGCCGTCCGGCCTCTTCCGCCGGATCGCGATCAAGGCGTTCCATGCCCGACGACAGGCGATCGGCTTCCGTCACCAGGCGCTGTTCCCCGTTGTCGGGACGATGGTGACAACAGGCCAGGTTGGCTATGCGGACGGAATTCAGTCCGGCCGGCCAGAAATGATCGGCCAGAAAAAATTCGTTTGTATAGAGGACATGCCGATGCGAGTACCGGCCTTTCCGGACGGGACAGACAATGCCTTCCAGCCCCAGGCTTTGGGGGCTCAGCCCCGTTCCCGGCCCGTTGGCCCGTTCCAGGAACTTGCCGATGTCGTGAAGAAGGCAGGCCAGCGCCAGTTCCGCGGTTTCCCCGGGATCGGCGGGATATTTTTCCATGGGCGGCACTCTCCATCCCCGGTCCAGACCGCGCGCCTCAAAGCGAATCGTCCGACGCCAGTATCCGGCCCAGTCCGAAAAGGGCGTTCTTGCCCACATGCACGTATTCGCCAAGGCGGAAGAGCGGCTCCAGGACGCCGAAATCCCCTTCCCAGCGCAACCAGCCGGTCACGCCGCCGACCGGAATGTCCCGTTGCTGCCGGGTGCTGTGCCGCCGATGCTCGTTCCAGGCGGTTTTCCTCTCCAGCGGAACCGCGCCGGCAGCGGCGGGCCGGTAGGCTGGCGCGAGGATTTCAGTATATCCGTCCCCGTAAAAATACCGCAAGAGGAAAATGCGCCTGGCAAGCGCCTCGGCGATGTCCGGCAGATCGGGCGCGCGGTTTATCCTGCCGGCGGTCTGGATCCGGAGCGGCGTGACCAGCCTGAGGGAGAAACGACAATGCCGCGACTGCCCCGGCGACAGGCCCAAAGCGGTGCCATCGGCGGCGGCCGCCTTGCCGCCCGGCATCCATCGTTCCTGTCCGTTCTCTCCAAAAATTCCCAGCAGATCATACCGCACCTTATCGCTGCCCAGACCGGCGGCGCCCAGGTCCTGGAAGGCCAGGGCAACATAGGGAAGATATTCCAGCGCTTTTCCGATCAGAATGAAGGAAAAACGAATTTTTGTCCCCGGCTCCGGTACGCCGGGAGCATGGTCCGGCGATTCGATGATCAGGGGATGGGGGGCATGGGGATACAGGCGCATCACTTCCGAAGCGGGAGGAACAGGAGTCTCGAACAGGTAGCTGTAGGGACAGACGGTGAACAGGGCGCATCCGCCACATGTTTCCCGGCGCCGGGAGCACGACAACCGGCGCAACGCCAGGCCGAAGCCGCCGCGGAGGGTTTGGCCCCAGCGTCGGGAAACCCGGCCGGAGGTGCGGAAGGCGATCTCGCAGACGAATCGGTCCAGCCGCAGGACCGGAACGATCCCGGCGTCCGGGTCAGCCATTGTCGGCTTCGAATTTCTCGAACGCCAATGTTTTGGCGCCGTCCCTGGTGCTGTTCGGCAGGCCGGACGGAAGGGGATGCCGCTTCAAATAGTCGTCAAGCGTCCTTTCGGCCGCGTTTTTCAATTTATTGCAATCTTTCTCCGGTATGTTTTTCTCCCCGTGGGCGAGGATGGACAGGTTCCGGGCCTCGCCGATCTCTTTCAGGTACTTCAGGTATTTGTCGTCTTCCGGGGTGGATTGCCCCGGGAGGCGTTCATCAAGCGCCAGCAGGAGAATCGCCGTGTTTATGAAGGCGAGCTTGTCCGGAAGGCTGTCCTCGCTTCTCTCGGCATCCAAATTCCGGCTAATGGCACAATAGCGTTGCCGCAACGCTTCCAATTCTTTCTCGTTCCCTGCCAGCAGGCTGTAGTCGACGCGGGAGGGTTTCAGTCCCGGATGGCTGCCGGCCAGGAACGACACCAGGCTTCCTTCCAGGCAACGATAGAAAAACAGGCTGGAAAAGTCGAAGCGCCTGTTTTCCAGATGATGAAGGCCAAGAAGGTAAAACGTCAGCAGCGTCGCGGCGGGCGGTCGCTCCTCTCTGGAAAAATCGCGGAGAAAATCCATCTGCCGGCGGAGGCGCCCGATCTGCTCCGGCCGCATTTCCTGGCAAACAAAATGGGTTTTTAGCTGTGCCTCCACCTTGTCCAGTGCCTTGGCGACGCCGGCGATGTCCATGTCGCACCAGGCCGCGTACATTTCGGCCAGCCGGCTCTTGAAGCGGACGAACTGGCTTCCGTTCTCGATCCGGTCCGCCAAGTCGCGGTACTGCCCGGCGGCCTGGCGAAAATGCCCGCGACAAAAAATCAGGTCGGTTCTCTCCTTTTCCTGTTCGCCGAAAACGGCGACGGGATTCGGGAGCAGCATGACGCGTTCCATGCCCGGTTCATCCGGGCCGCGAATGGCGGGGTTGTAGGATCTGTTATCCACATAGCAAATGTCCATGCCCAATTGCCAGGCGGCGAAGGCGGCCGAGGCGCTCATCACTTTTTTGCCGCCGGTTATGTCCATAACCCCCTCTCCTCTTCCCACGCCCGCATCTTTCATTTTATCCCTGATTTTCTCATAAATTTTCAGCGGATCCGTGGACTCGCAGTGATCATGCGCAAAATCGCCATGTTGTATCGAATCGCCCAATCCTTTATCAATCCAGTTGATTTCGGCTTCACTTTCCTTCGAGGTCAGGACATACAGCTTTTGCGGTTGCAGGACGCGGCAGGCGATGACGGTGGTTTCGGGGGTGAAGCCGCCGAGGCTAATCATGAGACGATAGCGACTGGATCCGCGGATATCCGGGGAATTCTCCTTGACTTTTTCAATCGCCCAGTCCAGCAAATGCTCGAAGAAATAGGCCGTGCGTTCCCGATTGTCCTTTGTTTCTTTCCAAGTCCGGATCTTGTCGGCCAATGCATCCGTAGACACGGCGTCTCCTTTTTCAAAGATGGTTTCCGGCAGTATACGGCGCCCGCCGAGCTTGTCAATGCCAATTAGGGGAGTTCGGGGGTCCTGTCGTTTCCCCTTGACATGGAAGGCCGTCTCCCCTACCATTCCCTTACTGGGGAAGAACCGCCATCAAGTCGCCCAAAAACGACGTTTGTTTTCCAGAAGCTCTTCGGATTGGGCAATGCGCCGGAACGCGCTCGGTGATTGGGACATCTGGGGCGGGGCGGCGGGGAACGAGCCTCGCCATCCCGGCGGGATATGCCTTCACTTCTGCCTGACCGACCAGGTCTCGCCGGCCGATTGCACCGTCCTCCTCTCATGGCTGGACACGCTTGAACAGGAACGGCGTCGTCGTTTCGCTTCCGATCGAGGCCGCCGGCTTTTCGGAATCGCCCACGGATTGACCCGCTATTGCCTGTCCCTGTGGACGGCGGCCCGGTCGCCGGACGGGACAGCCCCGGTCCATCCCGGAGAATGGCGCTTCGCCGCCGAGCCTTTCGGCAGGCCGCGCGCCCTGCTCCCGCCCGGGACGGCGCCGAAGCCGCCCGCGCCGGTCTTCAGCCTGTCGCATGCCCGGGACGCGGTGGCGGTGGCGGTGGCGGCCGGCGGCCAAGTGGGAACGGATGTCGAAAACGTCGGGCGCAGAGGCGATTTCCCGTCGCTGGCGGAACGCTTTTTCGCTCCCGAGGAACGCGCGCATGTCGCCGAGGCCGGCGATTCGCCGGAAGGGCGAAGGCGGTTTCTTCAATACTGGACGCTCAAGGAAAGCTACCTCAAGGCGCTGGGCCTGGGAATGAACAAATCCATGTCGTCCTTCGCGCTTATGGCCGGCCCGGGAACGGCGGAACGGCTGCATGATCGGGACGGGACGGGCGGAATCTGGGATTTTCGATCCCTTTCCGCGCCCGGCGGCATGATCGTCTCCCTGGCGGCGCGAAGAACCGCCGCCGGCGAAATTCCGTACGTCCGCTTGCGGATCGGAGAATCGATCTCGGGCTGGTCGGAGCCGATCGCCATCCCCCCCGTACCGGAAACGCCGCGTTCCGGCATGGGTGTTCCGAAAAATCCGACTCTTTGATATCTGCCCGCGCCGGGCCGAAATGGTGAAAATCCCTCTTGGCCAAAAATCGCGATTTCAAGTTGCCGAGAGCATGAATGAATCCGGCCGACCATGCATTTCCCGTTTTTTCCCCGTTTTTTTTGAAATCGGCGTAACAAATCCCGCCGACTGGGCACTATGCCAATGGATATCCGAAAAACCCGTTCCGGGCCCGTTGGTCCGGGGTTGCAAACACACATGGGGGATTTCTTTCATAGGAGAAACGCATGTTCCAAAAAAGCGTTGCCGCATTCGCCGTCGTCCTTTCCCTCGCCCTGCTCGCTGCGGATTCCCCGGCGGGAGAACGGAGGCCGGGCGGCCGGGACGGCTGGCGCGGCCCTCGTCAGGGGCGGTTCCGGGACGGCCGAAAGGGAGAAAGAGGGCCGGGCGAGTGGGACGGTCGTCACCCGGGGCGTTTCCGGGATGGCTGGACGCGCCGGGGCGGATCGCGCTTCCACGGCTTCCTTCCGCGGCCGCTCCCGATCGCCGACCTTGAGCTGGATGCGGGGCAAAAGGCCAAAATTGTCGAGTTGTTGACGGCTAGTTTCAAGAGCGGCCTGGAAATTCGCCTGGAAATACGGGAAATTGAGCGCCGGCTGGAAAAACTGCGCGAAACGCCCTCCGTCGCCGGGGACGACATCGTGACGGCTAATGCCGACCTGGGCCGGGCCAGGGGCAAACTGGAGGCGCTGGCGACGGGAACCCGTCGGGAAATCCGGGCCGTTCTCACCCCGGAACAAGTGGAACAAATGAACGATTCCTCGAAACGGCGGCCCGGCTATCCGTGCGGCCCGGGCCGGTGGGGATGTTTCCCGCCTGCCGATCCCGAAGACGACGGCGGGAGCGAAGAAGACGGGGAGGAGTGAGCGGGATTGCGCCCGACGGCTGCGATGAATATAATGCGCGGCGGGACAAGTCAGACGCCGGCGGCGGGACCGCCGGCGTCGGCCGTCCGGATCGAAACAGCGGGGACGGCGTGCGCCTTGTCCGGCGGACTGCCTGCCGTTTCCCGCGGGAGCGTTCGCCGAGATGCAGGATTCCGGAGCCGAGGATCTGGCCGACATCAAGACAATACTGGCCGGCGACGTCGAGGCATTCGAAAGGATAGTGGAACGGCATGGCGTGGCGATTCAGCGGCAGATGCGGAATTTCACCCGCGACATCCCGCAGGTTGAGGAATTGACGCAAGAGGTTTTCGTCGAAGCGTTTCTAAACCTTGGCAAATTCAGGGGCGAGGCGCCGTTTCGGAACTGGCTTGCAAAAATAGCGACTTTGCTAGGATATAAATTCTGGAGAAACCGGGAACGGTCCGGGAAGCTGGTCTCCCTTTCCGCCACGGCGGAGCCGGTGGCTGGAGACGGGAAGAAAAGCGAAAATCCGGGCGATCCGGCGGCGGCGGCGGCGCTCCTGCATGAACTTTTGGCCACCCTTCCGGACGACGACCGGATGGCGATGGTTTTGATGTATCTGGAGAAACTGGATCAGGAAGAAATCGCGGAACGGATGGGCTGGACCAGGGTGAAAGTGGCGGTCCGGCTCTACCGGGCGAAACGCCGGCTCAGGAAACTGGGCGGACGGGAACCGTGGAAAGGCAGGCTCGAATGGATGCTTTCCTGAACAGGCTTGAGGCGTTGGCGCGGCTGGCCGCCCGGGAGCCCGATCTCCCGCCTCCGGACGCCGCCGGCCTCATGGCGCGAATCCGGGGGCTCGAACCGGAACGCGACGACGATTTTTTCCCGCTCCGCCTCTTCCTCGGCGGGACGGCGGCAGCCCTGGCGCTTGCCGCCTCCATCATCGTGTCGACGGCCTGGGCCGACGATACCGCCAGCGTCTCTTTCTCCGCGATGATCACCCTGGCCAGCGCCATGGACATCCTGCTATGACGGAGGAAGACGTCGGCGCTCTCCGGATCGAGGCCCGCCAGGCGGCCCGCTCGGCCCGGATTGAAGCGGACAGGGACTTTTCGAAGCGCCGCCGCTTCAGGATGATTCTCCTGTTCCTGTCGGCCGTTCTTGCCGGCGCGGTTCTGGGCGCGGCGGGATCGGCCGTCTATTTCCGGCGTTTCCGCCGGCCGCCCACGACCGAAATGATGGTGCAGGCAATGATGGCCCGCCTGGAGTCGGCGGTCGAGGTGACACAGGCGGAACGGGTTGCGGCGGAACGGATATCCCGCCGCCGCATGGATCGGGTCGGGGACATGTGGAGCGACGTCTTCGCCGCAACGCGGGAAGAGTTCGAGGCCATGCACGCCGAAATGGGCGAACTGCTCGGCCCCGGACGCTTCCAGGTCTGGGACAGGCTGGAGCGCGAGCGCTGGCGGCGGATGCGGGAAAAAATGGGCCGCCACGAAGATCATCGCCGCCGCGGGGAAGGACGGGGCGCGGGGCCGGCGGAACGAAAATCGGCGGGGAGATAAGCCGGATGGGCATACTGGTCTATTCCACCGAGGCGCGGCGGAAAATGGAACTTTCGCCCCGGATGCCGGGGCGGATCTCCATGTATGTCTGCGGGCCGACCGTATACGATTCCTGCCATATCGGCCATGCCCGCCCGGCCGTGGTCTTCGACGTCATCCGCCGGTATCTCGAATACAGCGGCCTGATCGTCACTTTTATATCGAACGTCACCGACATCGACGACAAGATCATCGCCCGGGCCGGAGAACTGGGCGTATCCTGGTGCTTCCTGGCGCGCCGCTACCAGGACGAATACGAACGGGACATGGCGGCCCTGGGCGTACGGTCGCCCACCATCCGCCCCCGGGCCACCGAACATATCGACGACATGATCCGCCTGGTGTCCGGCCTGGTCGAAAAGGGAAACGCCTACGTCGGCGAGAACGGCGTCTGGTTCGACGTTTCCACTTTCCGGGATTACGGCCGCCTTTCCGGCCGCAGCCGGGACGGGGAGAACACGGAGCACCGGGTGGAGCCCGGAGCCGGAAAACGGAATCCCCAGGATTTCGCCCTCTGGAAAGCGGCGAAGCCCGGCGAACCGAGTTGGGACTCGCCCTGGGGGCCGGGCCGGCCGGGCTGGCACATCGAATGCTCGGCCATGAGCGGAAACTATTGCGACTTCCAGCTCGACATCCACGGTGGCGGGGCCGATCTCGCCTTCCCCCACCACGAGAACGAACTGGCCCAGTCCGAAGCCTTTACCGGCCGCCGCTTCGTCCGCCACTGGCTGCACAACGGATTCATCACCGTGGGAAACGATGGCGGGGACGGCGGCGAAAAGATGGGGAAGTCCAGGGGGAACGCCTTCCGGCTCGAGGACGCCTTCCGTCTGGCCAGCCCCGCCGCCTTGCGGTTGTGGATACTGGGAACCCATTACCGAATGCCGCTCTTCTACCGGCCCGGGTTTCCGCCCCAGGCGGAAAACGCGCTGAACCGTATTTATGCCTGCCTTGAGGAGTCGGCCCGCGCCATCGGAAACGGTCCGGGTCCGGAAGACGGCGGCGATTCCGGGATCGAGCGGCGTTTTCGGGAAGCGATGGACGACGACTTCAACACCCCGCAGGCGCTGGCTGTCGTCCACGAGGCTGTCGGCCGGCTCAACGCCGCCGTCCGCGAGCGCGCCCCGGCCGGGCGGATCAGGCGGGACCGGAACGGGCTGATGGGCCTGCTCGGAGTGCTGGGGCTTCCCCTGGAGCGGCAGGCGACGGGCGGAAGAGACCGTTCCGCCTTCATCGATCTGCTGGTCGCGCTCCGTTCCGAGGCGCGGACGGCGAAAAATTTTCCCCTTTCCGATCGCATCCGCGACGGCCTCGGGAAACTTGGCGTGGAACTTAACGACCGCGGGAACGAATCCACCTGGATCGAAAAGTGACGTGAAAGGCTGTCCGCCGCATGGCTGCCATCATTATCGAAAGCGGGAAGGCGACGAAAAAAATCCTGGCCGAAACGGCGGAAGGCGTCCAAATCCTGGAAAAGGCGGGCAGGCGGGCCGTCCTCGCCGCCGTCCAGGCCAATCGCGATCCCGGCTCGGACTGGTACGCCCGGGCCCAGGCGAAGCATGCCCGGGAAAACGGAATCGAACACCGGCTAATCCGGCTGGACCCTGGCATAGGCGGGCCGGAACTGGCCAACGGTGTCAGGGCGGTCTCGGCCAATCCGGAAGTCTCGGGGGTTATCGTCCTCACGCCGTTTCCGGCCGGCGCCGACCGCCTGGCCATCGCCGAGGCCATCCTGCCGGACAAGGACGCCGAAGGGGCGCATCCGCTCAATCTCGGACGGCTGATGGCGGCCCCCGGCCCGTTTCCAGTCCCCTGCACCGCCAAGGCGGCCATGGCCCTGATAACGCTCGCTCTCGGAAACCTGTCCGGCCGGCACGCCGTGGTGATCGGCAGAAGCGCAACTGTCGGAAAGCCGCTGGCCATGCTCCTTCTGGCCGAGAACGCCACCGTCACCATCGCCCACACCCGTTCCGATCTCCGCGCAGTCATGCGCAAGGCCGACATCGTGGTGGCGGCGGCAGGCGCGGCAGGCGCCCGCTGGCGCGTCTACGAGGCCGCCTGGCGGCGTTGGCGGGAGAACGGGGGCGAGCGGCCGGCGATTCCGGACCTGGGACCGCTGATCCGGGCCGACATGGTGCGCCGGGGCGCGACGGTCGTCGACGTGGGCGACAACCAGGTGCCGGCCGGTTTCGACAAGGACGGGGCGCCGCTTCCCGATTCCGGCGGCAATCCGGACATGCGGTACGCCGGCGACGTCGATTTCGCCCGGGTCGCCGAAATCGCCAGCTGCATCACGCCGCCGCGCGGCAGCGTCGGGCCGCTCACCAACGCCTTCCTGCTCCTGAACACCGTTCGCTCGGCCCTCGCCCAATACGGCCTCGCTCCGGCGGGGAGCATGGCGTGATCCTGCTGGGAATCGATCTGGGCGAGCGGCGCGTCGGCTTTGCCATTTCAGACGAACGGGAACGCCTCGCCGTTCCCTCCGGGTTCGTCGAGGCGAGCGGGCTTGAGGCGATTCTGGCCGCCGTTCTCGCCAAGGCCGACGCCGAACGGGCCGGGTTGCTGGTGATCGGGCATCCCCTGAATTTGAGCGGCCGTCCGGGAAGAAAGGCCAGGGAAGCCGCGGCGTTCCGGGATCGGCTCGCCGCCGCCGGCCGCCCGGCTGTCTTGTGGGACGAACGGCTGACCACGGCCGAGGCGGCGCGGCTGCTGGGAGAGGCCGGCCTCGACCGCCGGCGCCGGCGTCCGCTCGTCGACTCCCATGCCGCCCAGTGCCTGCTGGCCTCGTTCCTGGAAGCCCGCCGCAAAGGCGGATAGGGAAGCCGGAGCATTCCAGTGTTCCGAAAAATCTCAATCTTTGATTGAGGGTTTGCGGGGAGGGTCTCCGGTTTCCGCCTCCGGGGAAGTGAATTTCCCCAGAGACGCTGGAAGGCGATTTCAAGGCAAACGGATTTCGCCATCCACATGTCTCGCCTTTTCAGGCCGCCGGCGCCTGCCCAGAACAATGCCTGTCTTGACAAGGCGGACAATTTCTTTTATTGTTGTGGTTCCGTTCCTCCCCAAACGGCCGGATTGCCGGTCGGGACGGGATTTTGACCCGAGAGAAAAACCGGGATCGGGGATGACGCCCATTTCCGGGAAACGCCATTCGAACGTCCGAAACATCTGCCGGCCGTCTTGATCCGGCCGGCCCGGCAAGGGTGCGCGAATGTCCGGCATATGGTTGAAAAACGCCCGCCTCATAGGCCCGTCCAGCATTGTCCGGGGCGAGGTGCTGGTGCGGGACGGCGTCATCGCCGCCATCGCCTGGGACGGCAAGGGCGACTGGCCGGCGGACCAGGTGGTGGACGTGGCGGAACGCTACCTCTCGCCGGGGTTCATCGATATCCATACCCACGGGGCGGGAGGCTTCGATTTCATGGACGGCTCCCTGGAAGCCGTCTACGGCGCCTGTCTGGCGCATCTCGGGCACGGCACCACCTGCCTCCTTCCCACCACTTCGGCCAGCACCCGCGAGTCGCTCCTGGAAGTGGCCGAACTTTTCAACCATGTCGAACCCAGGCGATCAGGCCATCCGGAGATATTCGGCCTCCATATGGAAGGACCCTACTTCGCCATGGAACAACGGGGCGCCCAGGATGCAAAACACCTGCGGAATCCCGATCCGGAAGAGTACACCCAGGCGCTGCGGACAGGAAAGCGCATCGTCCGCTGGTCGTTCGCCGTCGAGCTGGAAGGGGGGGAGGAGTTCCTCCGGACGCTTCGCGAAAAGGGCGTCATCCCCTCCCTGGCCCATTCCGGCGCCACCTGCCAACAGGTCCGCCAGGCATACGCCAACGGCGTGCATTCCCTGACGCATTTCTATTCCGGCATGTCGGGCCTGCGCCGGGTCAATTCCTACCGGATCGCCGGGGCAATCGAGGCCGGGTATCTCCTGGACGGCATGTACGTGGAGGTGATTGCCGACGGAAAGCACCTGCCGGCCGACCTGCTCGAACTTGTCTACAAGGTGAAGGGGTCGGACCGCATTTGCCTGGTCACCGATTCCATGCGGGCCGCCGGCATGCCGCCCGGCCGCTATAAGCTGGGGAACATCAGGACGGGAATGGATACCGTGGTCGAGGATGCGGTGGCCAAGCTGCCGGACCGCCTTTCCTTCGCCGGCAGCGTGGCCACGGCCGACCGCCTGGTGAGGACCATGCGCGACCTTGCCGGCGTTCCGCTCCCGGCGGCGGTGGCGATGATGAGCCTGAATCCGGCCAGGCTCATCGGGCTGGACGGCCGCAAGGGGTCCATAGCCGTCGGGAAGGACGCGGATCTCGTGGTCTTCGACGAAGGGGTAAACATCCATCTGGTGATGGCGAGGGGGGAAATCATTCCCCTCGCGATCTGAAACGGATTTTTACGGAAAAGCAAGTTTCCTGAACAGTCATTGATCCTTCGCCTTCTTGAAAAGCCGCCTTCCGGAACCGCCTGGCCGCGACGGGAAAAAGGAGAAGCCGTGGAAGTCCTGTATCATGAAAAGCGGGAGGACGGCGGCGCCGAAGCCGCCAGGCGCGGGGCCGGGTTCCTCCGCCAGGCGCTCGAGGATCGGGGCGAGGCGAACATTATCCTCGCCACCGGCCTTTCCCAGTTCGACATGCTGCCGATCCTGGCGGCCGAGGATGTCGCCTGGGAAAGGGTGAACGCCTTTCACCTGGACGAGTACGCCGGCCTTTCCCTGCATCATCCCGCCAGCTTTCGGGCCGTTCTCTGGCGGGAATTCGCGCGCAAGCTTCCGGTGCCCCTCAAATCCTTCCATTGGATAAACGGGGAAGGAGACCCGGAGGCGGAGCGCCGCCGGCTGGGAGAGATCGTTTCTCGCCATCCGATTGACGTCGCCTTTGTCGGCATCGGCGAAAACGGGCACTTGGCCTTTAACGATCCGCCCGCCGATTTTTCCACCGAATCGCCCTACCTGGTGGTGAAACTTGACGACCGCTGCCGCCGCCAGCAGTTGGGCGAAGGCTGGTTCAAGAGCCTGGAGGAGGTGCCGGAACGGGCCATCTCCATGTCCATCCGCCAGATTATGAAAAGCGCGCGCATCGTCGTCACCTGCCCGGACGAGCGCAAGGCCGGGGCGGTGCGGGATTGCCTCGAAAGCGAGGTGGGCAATCTCCGCCCGGCCTCGATTCTCCGCTGCCATCCGGCGGTCTGGCTGTACCTGGACGCCGGTTCCGCCGCCAGGCTGCCTTGGAAAGGCTCCCGGAACCTGCCGGAACTCCCGCCTCCCTGGGGCGGAACCGGTTCTCCTTGACGGCGTACGCCGGACGGCCGGCAGCCGCGAAGCGGATCGCGAGAAATGCCTTGGACAAGGTTGTCGAAAGGCGGTGCGCGTTCTTCTCCGCGTCGGAGGGGAAACGTGCCCGTTATTTTAGGAGGAGGACAGCCATGAGAAAAGCAACAGTTCTGGCAATGTGCGCGGTTCTGGCGATCCTGTCGGCGGGGATCCCGGCCGGAGCCGGCGAGACGATCGAACTCAAATGGTACCAGCCCGAGCCGGCCGGCCATCCCTGGACCGACGTCGGGCAGTTGATCTGCGACGAAATCGACAGGGTCAGCAACGGCCGCCTGAAGTTGATCCAGTATCCGGCCGGCCAGCTCGGCAGCCAACTGGAGGCGCTGGAAATGCTTCGGGTCGGCAGCCTCGCTTTCCTGACTTCCGGGCCGGCGGTGCTCAATTCCTTCGACGAACGGGTACAGGTGTTCGGCATTCCCTACCTGGTGAAGAGCCGGGAGCATGCCTATCGGATCATCGATTCCAAAACCGGGCAGGATCTTTTCAACACCCATGTCCTCCAGCGGAGCGGCGTTCGCACCATCCAGTTCTGGTTTTTCGGCACCCGCACCCTTTCCATAAACCGGGAGGTGAATACCCCGGCCGACCTTGCCAACGCCAAGGTCCGCTGCATGGACATGCCCATCTATAAGGACTCCGTCGCCAGCCTGGGCGCCAATCCCACCCCCATCACCTTTTCCGAATTGTACCTGGCCCTGCAGACCGGGGTGGTGGACGGGCAGGAAAACCCCATCTCCACCATCTACGCCCAGAAATACTTCGAAGTGCAGAAATACATTGTCCTCACCAATCACATCCACCACATGGGCACCGTCCACGTTTCGGAAATGATCTGGCGGCGCCTGGCCGAGGCCGACCGCAAGCTGATTATGGACGTTTTCGACAAATTCCGGCCTGTCATCGACGAGCGCATCGAAAAAGACACGATGGAAAAGCTGGAGCTGATGAAAAAGGGCGGCACCCGGATCATCACCCCGGATGTCGAAGCCTTCCGCAAGCATTCCCTGGACTACATGATGGGCATCTACGGAGAAAAGTGGGGCGACCTGATCAAGGCAATCCAGGCCCTGGAATAGCCCGGAACCTTGCGGATCCTCATAGAGAAGAAAGGAGAAAGGCATGAAGAGGACATTGTTGGCCGTCATGATGGCGGCCGTGACGGTCATGGGCGCCGACGGCGCCGAGATCGTTCTCCGGCTGGCCGAAAACCAGCCGGAAAACAATCCTGTCACCCACGCCGACATCCGTCTCGCCGACCTGGTGAAGGAGGCGACGGGCGGCAGGCTGGTAATCGATGTCTACCCCGGCGCCATTCTGGGGCAGGAGACCGAAACCATCCAGCAGACCCGGGCCGGAGTGATTGAGCTGTCCCGCGTCAACACCGTGCCTCTGGCGGAATTCGTGAAAGAGCTGGGCGTTGTCACCCTGCCCTATGTGTTCGCTTCCCCGGAGCACCAGAAACGGGTGGTGGCGGGACCGATCGGAGACGGGATTGCGGCTTCCTTCGAGAAGGCGGGACTCAAGCTCATCTGCTGGTTCCACGCCGGATCCCGCCATTTCTACACCGCCAGGAAACCCGTCAGGGGAGTGGCGGACGTGAAGGGGATGAAGCTCCGCGTCCAGCCCGCCCGGATTTCCATCAAGATGGTGGAGCTCATGGGAGGCTCGCCCACGCCCATGAACTATTCCGAGGTCTACAGCGCTCTCCAGACCGGCGTCATCGACGGGGCCGAGAACGACTATGTGAGTTACTACACCTCCAGCCATTACGAGGTCGCCAAGAACATAACCGAGGACGGCCACCTGTCCCCGCCCGCGGTCATAATCATGAACAAGGACAAGTTCGACTCCCTGTCCCCGGAGTACCAGAAAATTCTCCTGGACGCCGGACGCCAGGCCATGGACTTCGAGTTCAAGGCCATGATGGACTTCGAGGACGAATCCAAGGATCTGGTGGTCAAGGCCGGCACCCGGGTGTTCACCGTGGACGTGACCGAATTCCAGAAGGCGGTGGCCCCGATCTATGCCGAATATCCCGAATTCGACGCCGTATTGAAGAGCATTCGGGCGTTGCAGTAATTTTGATGGCGCAACGAAGCGCTATATCGCCCTGAAAGGGCCGGCGGATACGGATACCGAAGGCCCGTCCGCTCCGGAACCGGCCTCCGGCGCCTCCGGGGGAATCCATTTCCCCGGAGGCGGAAACCGGATGAACCGGGGGCACTCCCCTTTCGGGCGCGGGGCGGAGGCGTTGTGCGACGGAACGGTTCGCGCCGTCTTTTTGGGTTGTCGGCCGACGGCGGTCCCAGGGAAAGGAAATGCATGCGCACCTTGCTGACGCTTCTGCGCCGGGCGGAAAGGCCGATCAGTTTTTTCCTGGATCTGACCAGCGTGGGGATCCTGGCCGCCCTGGTGATTATCATCTTCCAGGAGGTGGTCATGCGCTATGTCTTCAGCAGCCCCGGAAAATGGAGCGAAGAACTGGCCATAGCCATGCTCATCTGGTTCGGCTACCTCGGAATCGCCGTGGGCTATCGCGACAACCGGCACCTGTCGCTGACCTTCTTTTCCGACTGGCTGCCGGCGGCGGGCCAAAAAATCCTCCTCGTCTTTTCGGACCTGGTTGTGCTCGCCTTTTGCCTCCTCATGGCCTGGCAAGGCGTGAAGGTGGCGAAGCTTGACGCCATCAACACCATGCCGGCCACCGGCATCGCCATGTCCTGGGTGAGCATTGTCCTGACCGTGGCCGGCTGCGCCATGATCCTCGAAGGCGCCATCCGGATTCTCGCCCATCTGTTCCCGGAAGCCCCTCAAGGATCGTTGGTTGCGGGGGCTTCCGAATGAGCCCCAATCTTCCCGCCATCGCCATCCTGCTCTGCTCGTTCTTCGGGATGATGATTCTCCGGGTTCCCATAGCCTTTTCCCTGGGGATGTCTTCGGTCTTCACCGTGTGGTACCTGGGACTTCCTCTGATAATCGTATTCCAGAAGATGATTACCGGCCTGCAAAGCTTCACGTTTCTCGCCGTGCCCTTCTTTATCCTCGTCGGCCTGATCATGTCCGAGGGAGGCATTTCCACCAGGATTATCGATCTTTCCAACCTGCTTATCGGGCGCGTGCGGGGCGGGCTGGCCCTGGTGAACGTGCTGGCCAGCACCTTTTTCGGCGGCATTTCCGGCTCGTCGGTGGCCGACGTCTCCTCCATCGGCTCCATGCTCATCCCCATGATGAAAGAAAAGGGCTATGACAGCGACTATTCGGTCGCCGTCACCGTCACATCCTCGGTGCAGGGCGTACTCATTCCCCCCAGCCAGAATATGATCTATTATTCGCTGGCCGCCGGCGGCCTGTCGGTGAGCAGCCTCTTCATGGCCGGCTACATTCCGGGCGTCTGCCTGGGACTGGCGCTGGGCATCGTCACCTGGAAGATAGCCCGCGACCGGAAGTACCCTTACAGCGAGCCCATTCCCCGAAACAGGCGGCTCCGGGTGGTGCTAGACGCGCTGATCGGGCTCACCACCGTCGTGGTCATCATCGGCGGCATCATCGGCGGCATCTTCACCGCCACCGAAGCGGCGGCGGTGGCCACCGTGTACGTGTTCGCCATTTCCCTCTTCTATTACCGGAGCATCACCGCCCCCGGACTCTGGAATCTGCTCAAGTCCGCCATCGGGATGCTTTCGGTAATCCTGGCCATCATCGGCACCTCCAGCGCTTTCGGCTGGCTTCTGGCCTATTTGAAGATCCCCCTGTTTGTCATGCAGGTGCTGCTTTCCCTGTCGGAAAGCCCCATCGTCATCATGCTTATCGTCAACGCGCTTCTCCTGGCGCTCGGGATGGTGATGGACATGGGAATCCTGATACTCCTGGTGACGCCCCTGCTCATCCCGATCGTGGACAGGATCGGGATGTCCCGCATCCAGTTCGGCATCGTGCTGTTGCTGAACCTCGGCATCGGCCTGTGCACGCCCCCGGTCGGCACCTCGCTTTTCATCGGCTGCGCCATAGCCAGGATCCGCATCGAGGAATCCATCCGGGCGCTGTTTCCCTTTTACGCCGCCATGTTCGTCGTGGTGCTTCTGGCCACCTATTGGCCGGCGTTCTCGCTCTGGCTCCCGGGCGTCGTCCTGAAATGAAAGGCGCGGCAATGGCGGAGGAAAAATCCGGCAAAAGCATTTTTCCGGCCCTGCAGGAAGGGTTGAGCCTGGCCTTTTTCGCGGGCATGTGCGTTCTCCTCCTGCTGCAACTGATCTCCCGCTACCTTTTCAGCCGCCCGCTCCTGTTCACGGAGGAGTTTTCGCGCTTCTGCTATGTCTGGATAGCCTTCATCGGCCTGGCCGTGGCGCACCGCCGCAACGACCACATACGCATCGATCTCTTCCTGAACTGGTTGCCGGAGCGGGCGCGGCGCGCCTGGGAGACGATGATTGCCATCGTTTCCATGGCCATCCTCGGCTATCTTGGCTGGTGGGGAGTCGAGTACCTGTTCTTCAATGCCTACAGCGTCGCCGCCTCGGTCGATTTTCACCTCTATTACGTCTATGCCGCCCTGCCAGCCGGCTGCGCCCTGGGAATCGCCAACCTGGCCGTCCGGCTTTTCGCCCGGCCGTCCGGCGGCGGACGCGCGGAAAAGGAAAAATAATGCTCCTGGCCTGCTTTTTCCTGGTATTGGTTCTCATGCTGGCCGCCGGCTTTCCCATCTACCTCGGAATGATCGGGGCGTCGCTGTTCTATGCCTCGTTTCACCCCGACCTCTCCCTTCTCATCGCCGTCCAGAAGGTGGTCAACGGCCCCAATTCGTTCACCCTCCTGGCAGTGCCCTTCTTCATCTTCGCCGGCCAGGTAATGAACTCCGGCGGCGTGACCGAACGCATCTTCGGTTTCGCCAACAGCCTGATCGGGCATTACCGGGGGGGATTGGGTTACGTCAACGTCTTCGCCAGCGTCCTCTTCGCCGGCATGTCCGGCTCGGCCCTGGCTGACGCCGGCGGGTTGGGGATGATCGAGATAAAAGCCATGCGCGACGCCGGCTATGACGACGACCTCTCAATCGGCGTCACCGCCGCCTCCTCGATAATCGGTCCCATCATACCCCCGAGCATCCCCATGGTCGTCTACGGCGCGGTGTCCGGAGCGTCCATAGGCGGCCTTTTCGTGGGCGGCGTGATCCCGGGGCTCCTGATGGCCCTTGCCCTCGGGGCGATGGTGTGCATCATCTCCCGCCGGCGCCGCTATGCGGTCCTGCCCCGGCAGTCACCGGGGGAAAAACTTGCCGCCTTCCGGAAGGCATTCCTGTCGCTCCTCACCCCCGTCATTATCATCGGCGGCATCTGGTCCGGATTTTTCACGCCCACCGAGGCCGCCTTCGTCAGCATTTTTTACGCCCTCGTCGTCACCGTCTGCGTCTACCGGGAGCAGAGGATTTCCGCCCTGCCGGGCCTGGCCCTGGAAACGCTCCGCACCGTGGGGCCGGCCATCATGATCGTGGCGGCCGCCAACGCCTTCGGCTGGATCATGAATTTCGAGAAGGTCGACGTCTACCTGATGAAGCTCCTGTTCAGTTTCACCACCAACAAGTACCTGATCCTTCTCCTCATCAACATTCTGCTGCTGGTCATGGGAATGTTCCTGGAAGTGGTGGCGGCCATCATGATCATCCTTCCCCTGGCGGCGCCGATCATGGCCATGCTGGGCATCCATCCCATCCACTTCGGGGTCATCGTCGTGCTCAACCTGATGGTGGGGCTCCTCACCCCGCCGGTGGGATTTGTCCTTTACATCCTCGCCTCGGTTGCCAAAAAGCCGGTGGAGCAGGTGATTCGCATCTGCATTCCATGGATGGCACCGCTTCTGGCAGTGCTGGGACTGGTGACATATATCCCGGAACTCGTCCTGTTCCTGCCCCGCCTGCTCGGTTTCGCCAACTAAGGGAAATTCTGCACAGGAAAGGATTGGCGCATGCTGGAGATTGGAGTGGTGGGGGCCGGCACCTACGGCCGGGTGCATCTCGACGCCTTCAAACAGCGGGAACGCCTGTCGGGGGACATGCGCCTGGCCGCATTCGCGGAAAGCAACGGCGAAGTCCGCCGGAACGCCGAACGGGATTTCGGGGTCAGGGGCTATTCGTGCCTGACGGAAATGCTCGGGAAGGAAAAGCTGGACGGCGTGACCGTGGCCACTCCGGATCATCTGCATCACCGGCTGGTCGTGGAATGCCTGGAGAGCGGGCGGCACGTCTTTGTGGAAAAGCCGCTTTCCACCGACGTCGGCGAGGCCAGGGAAATGGCCGAACTTGCCGAGGGCAGGGGGCTGCTGCTCCAGGTGGATTTCCACAAGCGTTTCGATCCCTATCATGTCGATCTCAAGCTGCGCCTTCGGGACGGCCAACTGGGGCGGCTGCAATACGGCTATTGCTGGATGGAGGACGTTCTCCGCATCGGCACCGACGTCATCGGCCAGTCCCATTGGGGGAACAGCGGTTCGCCGGCCTGGTTCCTGGGCATACACATGATCGATCTCACCTGCTGGCTGATGGACTTTCCGGAGCCGGCCAGGGTGTACGCCACCGGCGCCAAGGGCAAGCTCGCGTCGCTCGGACGGGACATCTACGACTCGATCAAGGCCACGGTGACCTATGCCAACGGCGTTGCCGTCACCTACGACACGGCGGTCGTCCTCCCCAATTCCCATGAGGCGGTGGTGCGCCAGGGCGTCAAGATGGTGGGATCGGAAGGCATCCTGGTGGTGGACAGCCAGTACCGGGGCGCACGCGGCTGCACCACGGCCGGGGGGATGGAAACGCCCAATTGCGGCGGTTTCGGCCGGAAGATTGCGAAAAGCGGCGAAGTGGTGAAATCCGGCTACATCAATGACTCGCTGGTGGATTTCGTGGACAACCTGGCGGAACTCCGGAAAGGAACGCCCCTGCCCGCCCTGACGGGCAGGTACGCCTCGGCCCGGGAGGGTCTGATCTCCACCCGCATCGGCGTGGCAATCCACCAGTCCCTGGCCGGCGGGAACCTGGTGAACATCGCCGAACTTTAAGCGGAAGGGCATTATCCCTTACCCGCTTGTATTTAGCGCCTTCTCGTAGGTATGGCGGATGGAGAAAAGGTTGACGCCTTCGGGATCGACTTTGGCTTCCCGGCACATTTCCTTCAGCCTCAGGCTGATGGTGCGGGGCATCAGTTTCCGGAGGACCGGCCCGGAGGCGGCGCTTTCGCGGCGGTCCAGCTTCCTGTTCCGCCAGGCCGAGAGCTCCGTCTGCAGCTTCGGATGCAGGGGAATATGCCGCCGCCGGCCGTTCACCCCGCCCTTTCCCACCGGAAAGATGATTTCCCGGTTTTCCCAGTCGATCCATTCCCAGCGGAGCGCCCCTTCGGCCTGGTTCCGGAATCCCGAATACAGGTAGACGGTCCAGCGGATGCGCCATTCCTCGTTCGGTTCGGTCATGACGACGGCACGGAGTTCTTCGGGCGAGAGATTGCGCTGCCTGGGCAATTCCTTTTTGCCCACCAGTTCCCAGGCTTCGAGCGGGTTTTTGCGGATGTGGAAGTTGTCCACGCCCCATTCGAGGGCGGCCTTGAGATTGCGGACATAGAAGTTGACGCTGCCCACCCGGATGCCGGAGGCGATCTTGTCCCTGGCCCAGGCTTCGATCCTGTCCAGAGTCAGATCGTCGATTCTGGTTATCCGGTTGTCCCTGATTATTTTGTTGTAGGCGAGCTGGTAGGTGCGGACGGTGCCTTCCGCCTTGCCGCTGGCCCGGAGGTATTGCAGATAGATTTTCCAGAATTTTTCGAGCGAAACGATCCGGTTGGCTCCCTGGAAGCTTTCGCGGTTCGCCGGGGCGGCTGCCTCCTCAACCGCCGGAGGCCTGGCCGGAATCGGGGTGAAACTGTCGTTCAGGTCCTCGAAGACGTAACGCATGGCCTTGGCGTCCCGGGCGACGGCGTTCCAGACGACATTGCCGCCCGCGTCCACCATCAGGCAGTGCCAGACGGTCCCGCGCCTGTTCAGGACGACACTGACGACGTCGGAAAGGAGGGAAGAAGAGTGGGTGGGCATGATGGCGTTTCCTTTCCTTCGAGATAATCAACGACGGTTTCAGCCAGCCGTTCCGGGGAGAGTTCGCCGTCGAGACGGATGTCGGGGTTTTCCGGCGGCTCGAAGGGCGCGGTGATGCCGGTGAAATTCGGCAGCTTGCCGTCGAGGGCCCGGGCATACAGCCCTTTGGGATCGCGCCTGATGCAGACCGACAGGGGCGTGTCGACAAAGACTTCCACAAACTCCCCCGGCCGGAACCGGTCGCGGACGGCGGCGCGGTCCTCCCGGTAGGGCGAAATGAAGGCGGCAAGCACGATCAGGCCGGCGTCGGCCATCAACCGCGCCACCTCGGCGGCCCGGCGCACGTTCTCGGCCCGGTCGCTCTCGGCGAAGCCAAGATCCCGGTTCAGGCCGTGGCGCAGGTTGTCGCCGTCGAGGATATAGACGTGCCGGCCCCGGGCATGGAGCATTCGCGCCGCCAGGTTGGCCACGGTGGACTTGCCGGAAGCCGACAGTCCCGTGAACCAGAGCACCCGGGGTTTCTGACCCTTCTGGATGGCGTGCGCCGCCTGGTCCAGGTCGAAGTCGTGCCAGAACACCGTGTGGCTGCGCCGGAGAGCCAGTTCGATCATCCCCGCCCCGACGGTGTTCCCGCCAATGCGATCCACCAGCAGGAAGCCGCCCAGATCGCGGCTTTCCCGGTAGGGCGCCACGGGCAGCGGCCGGTCCAGGGCCAGCTTTATCCGTCCCGCGTCGTTCGGCTTCAGTTCCCTGGCCGGCTTTTCCTGGAGCGTGTTCACGTCCAGCTTTGCCGAAAGCTCGCTGATGGTAGCCCTGGCCTCGGCCGTTCCCAGGCGGAAAATAAAGGTGCGGCCGGCCACCAGCGGCGGATCGTTCAACCAGACTATTGTGGCGGCCAGGTGATCCGCCGTCTCCGGCGGCGCTTCCCGGTCGACGACCAGTTCCCCCCGCCCCGCGTCCAGATCGTCCTCCAGTTGCAGGCAGACCGCCTCTTCCGCCCCGGCCTTCGGCAGATCGCCGTCCAGGGCGACGATGCGGCGGACTTTGCTCGTCTGCCTCGACGGCAGGAGCAGCACCTTTTGGCCGATCTCGACCGATCCGGAAATTATCGTGCCAGCCAGCCCCCGGAAATTTCCTGCCCTGGCCACCCATTGCACCGGCAGGCGGAAAGGTTGGGCAGAGACAGTCGGCGGCTCGACGCTTTCCAGCAGTTCGAGAATGGTTTTGCCTTCATACCAGGGCATGTTTTCGCTTCGCCGGCAGACGTTGTCGCCCCGGAGGGCGGAAATCGGGACGCAATGGACGGAACGGAACTTTTCAAGAGTGGCGATGCGCGACCGGTATTCGGCCTCCACCCTGGCGAAGGCCATCCGGTCGTAGCCGCGGCAGTCCATCTTGTTCACCGCCACGACGATGTCCGGAACGCCCATCAGCGAAGCGATGACGGTATGCCGGATGGTCTGGGGCAGAAGTCCTTCCGCCGCCCGGGCGATGTCCAGGAGGAGAAGCGCCACGTCGGCCCGGGAGGCGCCGGTCGCCATGTTCCGGGTGTATTGCTCGTGGCCGGGGGCGTCCGCCACCAGGTACCGCCT
>JAITKH010000018.1 GCA_031278535.1 Planctomycetota bacterium
CCGGTTGAGCCCGGGGTTCCGCTGGGGGCCGCGCGGGGCGCGGGCGGGGCGCCCCCCCTACATTTTGCCCCCACCCGTTACAACACATGGGGGGGGGGGGGGGTGACATAACGCCTGACGGGTCCTGGAGTTATGAGTTCCGGTTGGAGGGGCGCCCGCTCTTCCGGCTCCAGTCCGCGAAGGACATGGAAACGCTTCCCTGCGCATGGCCATTTCCTCCCTGACGCATCGCTGCCGGAGGGGATATTGCTTTCCGGCAACGCCTGTTTTCCTACAAATCCCCGAGATCGTTGTCCAGGGGAATGACCTCGTCCGGCTTCATCACTTTTTTCCCGTTCCCGGAGGCCGGCCTGGACGAGAAGGGAAGGCTCTTCCGGGGCTTGTTCCCGCCGGCGGCGTGCGGCTGGCGCCGGGCGGGCGCGGGAGCCGGCGATCTCCCGGAAGGTTTCCCGCCGGTCCCGGAGACGATGGCCACCAGGTCCTCCACCAGGCCCTTCAGGCTGTCGGCCTGGGCCGACAACTCCTCCGACGACGAGGCCGACTCTTCGGCGCTGGCCGCGTTCCGCTGCGTCACCTTGTCCATCTGCGCCACGGCGGTGTTCACCTGGTCCACCCCCTGCGCCTGCTCGTTGGTCGCCGTATTGATCTCGCCGATCAATTCGCCAACCTTCGTCGCGCCGTCCTGTATCTCCCTGAAGCTGGCGTCAAGCCTGGCCGCTATGCCGCTTCCGTTGTGGACGCGGGCGACCGTGCCTTCTATCAGGGCCGTGGTGTCGCGGGCGGCCTGGGCGGAGCGCTGGGCAAGGTTCCTCACCTCGTCCGCCACCACCGCGAAGCCCTTCCCGGACTCGCCGGCCCGGGCCGCCTCCACCGCCGCGTTCAGCGCCAGCAGGTTGGTCTGGAAGGCGATGTCCTCGATGGTCTTGATGATCCGGCCAATCTGCTCGGCCGACTCGCTGATCTCCGCCATAGCCGCCGACATGTTCCGCACCGCCACGGAGCCCTCGCCGATGAGCCTGACGGTGTCGGCGGTGCTCTCGCCCGTCCGCCGGGCGTTGTCGGCGTTCTGGCGGGTCATGGAAGCCATCTGCTCCAGGGCGGAGGACGTCTCCTCCAGGCTCGCCGCCTGTTCGGTGGCGCCCTCGGCCAGCGCCTGCGAGGAATTGCTGATCTCCCCGGCGGCGGCGGCGACCTCCTCCGCGCCGCCGTCAAGCGCCTCGATGATCCGGTTGAGGCTCCCGGTGACGCCCGACACCACGACGAAGGCGATGACGGAGGCGGCCGCGATGCCGATGGCGCCGGAGACGATGATGAACCAGAACAGCGACTGCTGCAGGGCCCTGGTGCCGGCCCCGGCCTCTTCAAGCTGCCTGTTGGAGCGCAGCGTGTAATCCCGGATCAGGCCGTTCAACCGTTCCCTGGCCTCCCGGACCGTGGTGACGGAATAGGCGAAGGCCCTCCCGTTGCTGTCCTGGTTGGCCAGATCGACGATTTTTTCGGCGCTGGCCCGAAGCTGCTCAATCTGGCGGGCGAGGCCGGCGAGGATTTGTCCGGACTCCGGATGCCTGGCATACACGGCAGGGGCGTTCTTCGCGCATTTGTCCATGTCGTCCAGTTCCTGCCGTATGATCCCGGCGAGCTCGTCGCGTTCCGCCTGCCTGTTGGTTGTGAGCAGCGACCGCACTTCCCGCTGGAAGGACAGCCGGCTGGCGCGGAGTTGCAGGAGGGTCACCATTTCAAAGGCGGCGTCCGCCTCCCCGGCTTCCATGCGCTTCGCGACGTCGGGCTCGACTTTCCCCACGGCTCCCGTGTATCCGGCCCAGATGGCGGAATTCGCGGCCAGGACATCCCGGGCCTTTTGCGCGGTGTTCCGCAGGGCCAGGCCGGACACCACCCTGGTGCTGTCGATAAAAGCCTTCGTCGCGTCGGCAAGCCGCTGGGGCATTTCCCTGGCCCATTGGGGAGAATCCTGGTTCACGGTATTGCCGATCTCCTCCATGGCTTTGGCCGCGCTGTCGGGGGCTTTTTTGAAATCGTCCCGCTCGGCCATCGCTTTCAGCGCCTCTTCGTCGGTTTCGATGATAAGGTCCTTTTCGGCAATGGACAGCTTCTGGGCCGTCTGGTCGAGGTCGGCGAGGGCAAGGGCGCGGTCGATCAGCCTGATATAGTTGCCGGTGGCGCCGGCGAATTCCGACATGCCGTACAACCCGAGGCCCATGATCAGGAGTGACAGGACAATCAGCAGGCTCACAATTCCAAAAATCCTGGTTGACAATTTCATGCGGACAACTCCTCCTCTTCGTGCCGTGCAAAGCCCAAACATCCGGATATGCGCGTTTCAGCCCGATTCTTGCGCCGGCCGGGACAACTTGCCGGCCTGCCTTCCCGGCCGCATTGTTTCTGTCCATTTTCCGGGCCTGGCCGGCGCATTTCCCCGGCGCCGCCCCCTCGCTTTCCGACTTCTCCTCCCTGAAAATGGCGGCCGATTTCAGCGCAAACA
Organism: Planctomycetota bacterium; assembly: GCA_031278535.1. Classification (GTDB taxonomy): domain Bacteria; phylum Planctomycetota; class SZUA-567; order SZUA-567; family SZUA-567; genus JAJBSZ01. The sequence continues at coordinate 2,501 of JAITKH010000018.1, forward strand.
GGCTTCCCTGTCCATGTATTGGGCCTTTTCAGGCCGCTAGAACTCCACGCTCGCCACCACGCTTCCGACCGCGCCCCCGCGCCTGCCCAGGTAGCCCCGGACGTTCGCGTCCACCGACAGGGGAAGCGACGGCGACGGCTTCAGGAACAGCCCGATCTCTCCCAGGCCGCCGCCGCCGCCGATGTCCGGCTTCCCGATGTCGTAACCGTAGGAGGCCGCCCGGACCGCTCCGCCGAACTCATGCTCGTAGCCGGCCCCGGCATAGGCTTCCAGCCGCCGCCCCAGCGCCCGGGAAAAGCGCGCTCCCCCGCGCAGCCGGCGGGAATGCGACGCCTCGAACTCAATCGGGTCGCCGGTCCAGAGCCGCATCGACGCCCCGCCCTGCCGCGTCCAGAAATACTTGCCGTACACGTCCAGCGTCCCCGCCCCAAGCTTCCAGGCGTAGCCCCCGCCCGCGTGCAGGCCGGAATAGGGCGCCGAATAGTCGAAGCCCGTCCCCCGCCCCAACGCGTCCCGCATGTCCGGATTGCGGTAGCCGTTCTTCACCCGCCCGGCCCGGCCGGACGCCTCGACATAAAAGCGGCCGGGGCCGACGGCGGAAAAGTCCAGCCGGCCGAGAACGCCGCCGCCGGCGTAGCGCACGTCGCCGTCGCCCCGGACGGGAGCGGCATTGGCGAAAGTGTTGAAGGTGTCGTAGGAGCCGTCGCCGTATTCAAAAAAGGCCCCCAGCGTCAGGCAGCCCGCCGGCGTGTCCGTCCCCTTGCTGAAGCCGGTCAGGAACGACCAGCCGGCCACATCGACGCGGGAGCCGCTCCGGTACCGCTGCCGGCCGCCCGAGGCGGCGCCGAAAACGTTGACGCCGTAGCGCCCCTCCGGGCAGCCGGCGAAAACCGCGCTTTCCAGGCCCGCCCCGGCGACAAGATCGGCCCCCTGGTTCGCCAGGATCAGCCCAGTCAAAATGCCTTCCGAAATCGCCTTGAGCTGGGGGTTCGGAACCGGCTCGGCCATGCCGCGCAAGGTGGCCCAAAGCGTTTTCCCGGCGACAGCAAGGTCGAACTCGTAGTCGGAAGCCGGAAAGGTCACGCCTTGAGCCGCCTTCCCCGAGACCGTCGCAGTACTGTTTTTGGGCTTGCCGGCAAGGCCGCCCTCGGCTGTCAGCAGGGCCACGGCGTCGCCTTCCCGGAGAGAAGGTTCCCCGTCCCCCTGAAAGGCCAGGGCGGCTTCGCTTCCATCAATGTCCGCCGCTCCGGTCACCAGAAGCATGGGGTCGTCGCCGTTGGCCGCGACGTCCATTGGCAGATGGAAGGTCAACAATCCGTTGGCGGAAAGCGTTCCGCCCGGGTCGGCATATTTCGCGGGCGAACCCCGCACGCCGTACACGGTCAGGTCGCCGCCAAAGCCGAAGGCGCCGCCGTTCTTCCGCGTCACGGCCAGTTCGCCGCCGCCGGAGAAGGCAAGGGCGCCGAAAAACACCCCGGTGTTGCTTTCGGCGCTCCCGGCCGCCGTGCCGTCCAGGGTCAAGGTGCCGTTCTTTTGCGTCACCTCCAGCGTCCCGACGCGAAAGACGAGATCGTTGTTTCCGGTTTTTGCCAAGGCGAGCGACCTGACGCCAAGCAGGGTCCCGCCGACCATGAGGCTTACCGGGCCGTTGGCGGAATCCGCCTGATAGGTTTCGGAAGGGGCCGTCCAGTCGCCGGGGGCGTCGACGCTTCGGTGGTACACGGCAAGGGTGGAATCGATTTCGATCCTGGCGTAACCGTACGTGTCGTCGCCAACCCTGTATTCCCCCTCGAACGAAGAGGCATTTATTTTTGTCGCCTTCTTGGTGTTGTCTATCAGCGTCAGAAGAGCGGCGCCCAAGTTGCCCGGGGGCGCGGTTCCGGGCGTGAACGTCAGGGTGACGGTCGAGCCTTCAAGGTCAACCGCCTTGCCGACCTTGAGCATGACGTTCCTGTCCGGGTCCGGGTTCGGGTCGAAAGGCCCGTTCATGACGAATTCCAGGGTTTTCCCCTTTGTGTCCAGCGCCCGGCTGTCCTCATACTCCGAGCCCAAGCCGGTCACCCTCAAGGCGCCAAACGCGTAGTCGCCGCCGTTCT
>JAITKH010000057.1 GCA_031278535.1 Planctomycetota bacterium
CATGATCAGGCTCACCGTCGCGCCCATGTTGAAATTCTGTTGTCCCACCACATGCTTGTAAATGTCCGTCGCCATGACGGAATAGTTGCCCCCCACCACCTTCGGCGAGCCGAAATCGGTGAATACCAGGGTAAAGCAAACAAAGGCGGCGCTGATCAGGCCGTGCCTGGCTCCGGGAATGGTAACGGTCCAGAATATCTCCGGTCCGCCGGCGCCAAGGGATTCGGCCGCTTCGTAAAGCCGGGCGTCGCCGTCGGCCAGGGCGGCCATGAGGATCATCACCGCCGGCGGGAAGACGAGTATCGATTCGGCCAGGATGATGCCGGTGGGACCGTACAAACCGATGTCGGCCGCCAGCGCGGGCAGGGTATCGAAAAAACCGCCGGTAACCACGCCCTTTTTTCCGAACAGATACACCAGGGAAATTCCGATCAGCATGCTCGGTGCATACAAGGGAAGCATGACCACCTGCCGGAAAAGGCTTTTCAACGGCATCCGGGTACGGGTAAGGGCGTAGGCGAAGGCGAAGGCCGGAGGGACGGTGAAGGCGGTGGCCGCCATGGAAACAAAAAAACTGTTTCGTAGCGCCCGGCTCAGCGACGGATTGCCGAAAAAGACGGCAAAGTTGGCGAATCCGACCACATTCCCGTTGGCGTCGGACAGGCTTTTGGCCACCAGTTCGGCCAACGGCAGGGCCAGCCCGGCGGCGAGAAAAGCGACCGAACCCCACAGCAGGGCTGTCCGCAATGTTTCCGGACCGGGCCTTGTCATCGGCGTACCCCGCTCAACCGGAATGTCACGTCCGAATCCGGTTCGTCGAAACAAAGGAGAGATTCCGCCGGCAGGGTCACCGTCACGCATTCGGCCCGGCGCAACCCGAGCCGGACGTAATCCTGCGGCGACATGACCGCGTCCAGCCGTTGTGCGCGGCCGGCGCTGCCGTCGTTGAGTATCTTCAGGCCAACCCGGTAGGAAGAACCCTTGAACTCGACATCCTCGACATGGGCAAGCAGCTGGTTGCCGGCAAATCCGCTCCGTTCGATTCGGACATTCTCGGGCCGGATGGCCAGGGTAATCCGGCGCCGGGTTCCGGCCGGCGGCCTCGCCGGCGCCAGGGAGTTGGCGCCGTGCCTGGCCAGGCCCGAATCGAGCCGCCAGCCGGGAAGAAAATTCATGGAACCGATAAAATCGGCGACGAAAGGAGTCGAGGGAAGCCGGTAGATTTCCTCTGGACTGGCAAACTGCGCCAGCCCCCCCCTGACCATGACCACCACCCGGTCGGCCATGGTCAGGGCCTCTTCCTGGTCGTGCGTGACCATAATGGCGGTAATGCCCAGGCGCTGCTGGAGAGAACGTATTTCGCGGCGCATGTCGGCCCGCACCTTGGCGTCCAGGGCGGAAAGGGGTTCGTCCAGGAGAAGCAGGATCGGCTCGATGGCGAGGGCTCTGGCAAGGGCGACGCGCTGCTGCTGGCCGCCCGACAGCTGAGCCGGGAATTTCCCCGCGCATTCTTCCAATCCCACCAAGGACAGGAGTTCCTCGGCCCGATGCGTGATGTCATGGCGGCTCCACCCCCGGCGCCGGATTCCGAAGGCGATGTTGTGCAGGGCGTCGAGGTTGGGAAAGAGGGCATAGGACTGGAAGACGATGCCGATGCCCCGCCGGGAGACGGGGGCGCGGGTGACGTCGCGCCCATTGATGCGAATGACGCCGGCATCGGGCTTCTCCAGACCGGCGATGACGCGGAGGAGAGTTGTTTTCCCGCAGCCTGAGGGGCCGAGAATGCAAACGAATTCGCCTCTGCCGACCGCCAGCGACACCTGCTTGAGCGCCGGGAAGGATCCGAACGCCTTGTTGACGCCCGCCACCTCGAGACAGGGCGCGGCCGAAGCCTCTGCGGATGCCGGTGTCTCAGCGGGATTCGCTTTTGCCGTCATAGCGCCTGTTCCATTCGCCGAGGATGCGGTCGCGTACCAGGGCCGCCTCGGCGAGATCGTTCTTGATGATGATAGACATGGGATCGGCGGGATAGCCGGCCGGCGCGGGAAGGCCGGTCTCGATGGAGGTGATCGGATACACGGACGCATATTCCCGCATCACCTCGTCGCTCAGGGCGAAGTCGAGGAATGTCCTGGACGCCTCCTTGATATTCGCCTTTTTCACCAGGGCGTTGGCCTCAAGATCCCATCCCGAGCCGGAGGCGGGCCATACCGTCTCCACCGGGTCGCCTGCGGTTTTTTGCTTGAGCCCGCGGTATCCGAAGGAAATGCCGATGACCACTTCGCCCTGCCCCGCCATCTTCGCCGGCTTGGAACCGGAATGGGTGTACTGCATGATATTTCGGTGAAGCTGATCCAGATACTCCCATCCCTCCCGCTCCCCCATGATTTGGATGATGGCGGAAACGGTCAGGTACCCGGTGCCGGAACTGGCCGGATTCGGCATGGCTATCAGGCCCTTGTAAGCGGGATTGAGCAGGTCGCGGTAATCCTTCGGCACGGGGAGGCCAAGCCTCTTCAATTCGATCGTGTTGACGATAATGCCGGTTTCCCAAGCTTTTATGCCCACCCATGCCGGAGGGGCGGCGGCGTCCCGGAACAGGGGATTCACCTTTTCCAGGTTTTTCGGGGCATAGGGTTCGAGCATGCCCTGTATTTCGGCCAGGATGAGTCCGGTGGCAGCCAGGCCCCACACCACGTCCGCTTGCGGGTTGTTCTTTTCCGCCAGCAGCTTGGCGGTGACGATGCCGGTCGAGTCGCGGACGATCTTGACCTCGATTTCCGGATGCCGTTTCCGGAAAATATCGAGATAGTTCGGATATTCGTCGTCTTCGAGCGCGGTGTACACAACGATGCTTTCTCCAGCGGCGATTGGGGCGGCCGGCAGGGAGCAGACCAGCATTGCGAAGGCCAAAGCGTACCACAGCGTTTTTTCCATGGTTTTCTCCTGTGAAAGAAAGAAAGAAATCTATTCCTCTTCTTGGGCCATGCCATACGGATTTGGGAACGGAATCGAATGCGGACGGCCGTCGCGATTGGAGTGTGCGCCGGCGGCCGGACCGGACCGGCATGGCGGCAGCAATCCCCGGTTTCCGGGATGACCGCCCCCGGCGATCGCCTGGCGCAGCGCGGACGCGATCAGCGGCGCTTCGGCGATGGAATCGACGACCAGATGCGCTCCCGCCTCAGCCAATTTTTTTCGGGCGCCCTCGATCATGATCGCCAGGTCCGCCCGGTTCATGCCCTCCGCCTCCCGGCGGGTCAGGCCCAGCATGTTGCCACTCATGGCCACGCCGACCGTCCATACCCCCGCATTCGTCCCTTCTTCGACGTCGGCGATAGTATCGCCGATCTTCAGGACAGTCGCCGGCGGATAGGCATCGGCTGCCTCCATGCAATGGTAAATCATCCACGGCGCCGGTCGGCCGGCTGGCGTCTCGGCCGCGCAGCAGGAAAAATCGAACGCCAGACCCTGCCGTTCCGCCGCCGCCAAAACCAGATCAGCCATGGGACGGGTATAGCCGGTGGCGGCGGCGACCTTGATTCCGAGTGACCGCCACATGGCGACCGCCTCGATCGCTCCGGGAATCGCCTCCGAATGCGTTTCCAGGAGTTTGGTCTGCAGCGGGAGGAATTCCCGGAATAACGCGTCCAGATCGTCCGCATTCCAATCCCGTCCGTGAATCTTCCTCCATTGGTGGGCGATGGACGGCATGGACAACATGCATCCCATATGATCGCGTTTGTGCATGCCCATGGGTCCACGGGCTTCGGCATCCGTGACGGTCACGCCGCGGCGGGCGAAAACTTCCCTGAACGCCTCCAGCGGTGCGCGGCTGCCGTAATCGACCGTGGTTCCGGCAAGATCGCAGACGACGAGAGACAGGGGGTGCGCATTCATTCTGGAGCCTCTTCCGGGGGCATGGTCACGCCCATTTCCGCCAAGGCCCTGCGCATGGCGTCGATCAGGCCGGCGACGTCGGCGGCGTCGATGCGGCCGATGCTGCCGACGCGGAACAGGTCGGCGCCGCCGACCTTTCCGGGGTAGATGACGAATCCGCCATCCCGCAGGATGGCGGAAAAAGCGGCAAAGGAGAATTTGCCGTGTTCGGGACAGCGGAAGGAGGTGATGATCCAGCCGTGACCGCCGGAGGCAAGAAACTCCCTGAATCCCAATGCGGCCATGCCCCGCCGCAGCATTCGGCAATTCCGTTTGTAGCGTTCCGTCCGCGCCCGCGTGCCTCCCTCCGCCTCGAGTTCCAAAAGGGCCTGATGGAAGGCGAGGATGGCATGGGTGGGCGGGGTATAGCGGAATTGGCCGGTTTTACGCATGTCCTCGTCCTGCGCGCGGAGATCCAGGCATAAGCTGCGGGCATTCCCGGCCCCGGCCGCCAACTCCCCCTTCGCGACGATGACGAAGCAAAATCCGGGGACGCCCTCGAGGCATTTGTTGGCCGAGGAAACCAGCCAGCGTATCCCCCACTCCCTGATTCTGATCTCGGTCGCGCCGAAGCTGGACATGGCGTCGACCATGAAGACGCGTCCCCTTTCGGCGACGATTTTCCCCATCTCCCCGATGGGATTGAAAATCCCGGTGGTGGTTTCGCAATGGACCATGGCGACATGGGTAATCGTCTTGTCGGCGGCAAGCCTTTCCCCGATGTCATCAGGAACGACGACGACGTTTTCCGGATATGCGACAGTATCGACCGGTATGCCCAGGACCTCGGCCATGTCGACCATGCGCCTGCCGTAGGCCCCGTTCACCGCCACCAACAGCTTGCCGCCCGCCCTCGGGACGGCGCATCCGATTGCCGCCTCGACGCCCATGCTGCCGCAGCCCTGGACGAGAACGGCGGCGTAGCTGTCCCTGTCGACGCCGGCCAGCGTCAGCAGGCGATTTTTGACGTCGGCGACGATATCGAGAAATTCGTCGTCCCTGGCGCCGAGATCCCGCAGCATGGCGGCCTTGACGGCCGGACTGGTGGTCAGGGGGCCGGGGGCGAACAGCAGCTTGTCCCGCCACGGAACGCGGCGCATGGGCATCTCTTTCGCGATCAAGATTCGGGGCCTGCCGAAACCGGCGGTTCCCGAAACCGTTTCCGCGATGATACTCCGCGAATATGTGGAAAATGCGAGAGGCGGATGAGAAATCCATGAGAATCGAATTTTTCGGACAGGCGGCCAGATTGCCGTACGCCTTCCATAATTGGGCGGTTTTATTGCCAGAATTAACGACGAACGCGTCAATTTCATGTTCGGAATCGTGAGTTGATTTTCGCGATCGCTTGGTGCACAGTCAATGTTGTCATTTCGGATAAAGCCGTTCCAGTTTCCCCCGTGCATTCTTGGCTATGGATTTCCAGTCGATTGGGCCTTTTTCATTGTTCCGGTGATTCACTTGGTTTTCCGCTTCCCGGCGCATCGACTCCGGGTCGGGAATTTTTTCTGAAAGGCCTTGTTTGTTCAAGACGCCGGACGCAATTTCGGCCATGTTCACCCAACCGCCATGCTTGGGAGTATATGGCACTTATTGGCAACATTTACTCCGGACTCACCGGCGACCACTCCGGTGTGGGTGTATTGCCATGGGCGTATACAAAAACGTTTTTTAGGAATGTTATGGTTGTTTACCTGCCATGGCTGCTGTGATATTATTATAATATATTATAAATAATAGTGATATAATATATTATTTTTTTATTGACTCGAAATTCTCTTGGAATATTATATAAAAAATTAACAAAATCGTTTTTGTTGGAGATCGTGGAGTGGCTAGGCGGACGACCATGCGTGACATTGCGGAAAAGGCCGGCGTATCCATCGGCACGGTTCATTGCGCTTTGGCCGGCAAACTTGGCGTGGGCGAGAACAAACGGGCGGAAATTTTGTGTCTCGCCAAAACCTACGGGTACCGCCCCAACTCCATTGCGTCGTCGCTCAAACGCCGGGCAATTCGTCTCGCCGCCGTTTTCCCCGGGCCGAACGACGCGAACAGGTATTATTTTACCCATGTTTGGGACGGTTTTCACGATTATCTCGCGTCAATGCGCGATTATAACATCGACGTTGTCGAGAGCCCGTATTACAACGGCGCAACCGGGCAAAACCAGATGCTTGCCTGGCTGCTCGAAGAAGACCATGCCGACGGGGTGTTGACTCTGGGGTATATGGACGGCGAATGCCGGACCTTGCTGCGGCGGTTCAAAAAGGAGCGTATCCCGGTTGTGCTGGTGGGTAGCGATGTCGCTCGCAACGATCGTTTCTGCTGCGTCCAGCCCGATTACGATGTGATCGGGCGAACCATGGGCGAACTGCTGTCCTGGCAGGCGCCCCAGGGATTGATTCTTGTCTGCGCCGGCAATGTCGTGACCCCGTCCAACTACGAAATTGTTCTCGGTATGGAGGCGTTTTTCAGGGAGCGCGGTTCGGAAGGAAGGTTGTTGAAAATACATGAGCAAGGCGCCGCCGGCGAATTTTTCCGCCGGATCGAAGGCGAATTGAGGAGGAACCGGAAAATTACCGCGTGTTGTTCCGTCAACGCCCATAGCAGCGTTCTCCTGGCGGATGCGTTGATCGCTGCGGGCCGGGCCAAAACCATCCCCGCCATCGGGTGCGACGTCTTCCAGGAAAATATCGCCGCGCTGGAAAGCGGCGTGTTTTCCAATCTTGTACACAAAAATCCTTATTCGCAGGCGTATGTAGCCGCCAAATGCCTGACCGAATACATCCTGAACGGGACAAAGCCGGTCAGTGGGACATTACTGGTCGGAAACGAAATCCTGTTCAGAAGCAGCCTTCCCCTGCTGCGTTCGGGGCAGGAGATTTTGCACGCGGTCGTGGGCTGACAATTTGGCGCAACACCGGTCGCCTTCCGAAACCGGAATGTCTTTTGTGTTATTCGTCAGTCCTGCGGTTCGGGCATACAATTTTTCTTTCTTTGAGGAGGAGCCGCCATGAAGATCAAATTCCCGGTACTGATCGCTTCGTTTTGCGCCCTGGCACTTGTCGGATTGTGTCAGGCAGGACAGAAAACCTACACCTTCAAATACGCCGAGTTGAACCCAAACGGGCACATCATGGACGAATGCGGCGACAAGTTCGCCGAACTGGCGTCGCGGAAATCCAGCGGACGAATTAAAATCGAGGTCTTCCCGGCCGGCCAACTCGGCGACGAAAAGACCATGTACCAGTCGCTCCAGATGGGCGGCGGCGCCATTGACATCTGCCGCGGCAACACCAATTCCCTCGGCGATTTCGGCCTGAAGAAGCTCACCCTTTTCGCGCTCCCTTTCATGCTCCGTGATCGCGATCATTTCTGGAAGGTCATCAACAGCGAAATCGGCGATGAATTCCTCAAGGAGTCGCAGGAAATCGGCACCGGCATGGTCGGCCTTTTCTATCTCGACGAGGGCGCCCGCAACTTCTTCACCAACAAATCGGTGAAAATCACCGACGCCGGTAGTCTCAAGGGCCTGAAACTCCGCGTTCCCACCAACGATCTGATGACCGATACCGCCACAGCCCTTGGCGTACAATCCACCCCGATTTCCTTCTCCGAACTCTACTCCGCCCTGCAGACCGGCACTGTCGACGGCGCCGAGCAGCCCCACCCCGGCTATTATTCCAACAAATTCTACGAAGTCGCGCCCAATTACTCCCTGACCGGGCATTCCTACGCCCCTTCCATCGTCCTCATGAGCGAGGACGTATGGGATCGGGTTGATCCCGCCGACCAGGCCATCCTCATCGAAGCGGGGAAGGAAACCGAGGCGTGGAACCGCGCCAGCATCGAAAGGCTCGATAACGAACTCCTCGACAACATCCGCGCCGCCGGCGCCACCGTCATCGAGGTGGACAAGGCGCCCTTCATCAAGGCGACCGAGGACGTCATCAGGAAATACGCCGCCGGCCTGGACGACTACGTCAAGGCGATTCAATCCAAGTAGTGATCCGCAAAGAAAGTCCGAATCCTCGCTTGAGACTTTTTGGGGAGTGCCACGATTCATCCGGTTTCCGCCTCCGGGGAAGTGAATTCCCCCGGAGGCGCCGGAGGCCGATTCCGGAGCGAACGGACTTCGGCGCCCGCAAAACGGTCTTTTCAGGCCAGAAGACGCAATCGGCTGGAAGAGAGGCGTATGCGTATATCGCCCCCTTCATTCATATGTCGGCCGGGGCGGAGGGGAGGGGCAGGCTTGAACCAGGTGACGAGATTTTTTGACGCGGTATACTGGCTGTTCATGACCTCGTGCAAAATCGCCTTCATAGGAATGGTGGGCATTACGGCGGGGGTCGTCTTCAACCGGTACATCCTCAAATACAGCATGACGTGGGGTGAGCCGGTGGTGTTGATGTGCATGGTCTACATGTCGCTGGTCAGCGCCGCCCTCGCCATCCGCGGGGACACCCACATCCGCATGCAGGTTATCGACTTTATCGTGCCCAGGACCGCCGTGTCAATCATGCGCGGGACGGCGCAGGCGGGCATCTTCATTTTCGGCCTGTTCATGATCTATTACGGTTGGATATTCATGACGCGGGTAGGGAGCCGCAATATCATGACCGGAGTCGGCATCCGCTCGACCTGGCTCTATCTCGCCAATCCTGTCGCGGGGGTCGCCATTTGCCTGATGGAGATCGAGCGTTTCCTCAATTTCATCGACCGCCGGCGGCGGGGGGAAGAACTCCGGGGCGGCACCATCGCGGACGGGGCGCGGGAAATGGCGGAAGACGCGGAACACCAGGCGAAGGGGGAGATTTGACATGCAAACCGACACCCTCGCGGTCCTCATCCTGGCGAGTTCCTTCTTCATCATGCTGGTCTGCCGCTTCCCCATCGCCTTCGCCATCGGCTTGTCAAGCCTCTTCACCACCCTCTACCTCGGCCTCCCCCTGATGCAGATAGCCCAGCTTATGGTGAAGGGCGTCAACGTCTTCACCCTCATGGCGGTGCCCTTTTTCATCATCGCCGGCGAAATCATGGGCGCGGGCGGCATTTCGTCCCGGCTCATCGATTTCTCCAACGCCCTGGTGGGATGGCTGCGCGGCGGCCTCGCCATGGTGAACATCGTCGCATCCACCTTTTTCGGCGGCATTTCCGGCTCGTCCACCGCCGACACCGCATCCCTCGGGACCATCCTCATCCCCATTATGAAGAAACAAGGCTACGACGAGGAATTCGCGACCAATATCACCATGACCAGTTCCGTCCAGGGCCTGCTCATCCCTCCCAGCCACAACATGGTTATGTACGCGATGGTCGCGGGGAGCGTTTCCATCGGCCGGCTGTTCCTCGCCGGCATCGTCCCCGGCGTCCTGCTCGGGCTGGCCCTGATGGTCTACAGCTATGGCGCGGCGGTGAAGCGCGACTACCCCAAGGGCGATCCCTTCGCCCTCGCCAACGTCTGGCGTTCCCTGAAACAGGCGGCATGGGGGCTGGTCACAGTTTTCATCGTGGTCGTCGGGGTGGTCACCGGAGTGCTGACCGCCACCGAATCCGCCGCCATAGCGGTTATTTGGGCGGTGATCGTCAGCGCCTTCATCTACAAGGAATTGACTTTCCCAAAAATGTGGCGGGTTATCGAGCGATCCCTCGGCACTCTCGCCATCGTCATGATTCTCATATCGACCTCGCAGGTTTTCGGCTGGCTGCTCACCTATCTGAAAATGCCGGAAATGGTGGCCGGCGCCATCCTCGGCTTCACCGAAACCCCCCTTTTCATCATGTTGATTCTCAACCTTGTCATGCTCGCCCTCGGCACCATCATGGACATGTCGGCCATCATCCTGGTCGCCACCCCCATCCTGCTTCCCGTCGCCATGACGGCGGGCATGGACCCGGTGCACTTCGGGGTGGTGGTCATCCTCAACCTTGGCATCGGCCTCATCACCCCGCCGGTGGGAGGCACCCTCTTTGTCGGCTCGGCCGTGTCGGGCGTGCCCATCGAACGGCTGGCGAAAACGCTCGTTCCCCAGTTTGGGGTCATGCTGCTCGTGCTCGTTTTCATCACCTACGTTCCCGCGGTGGTCATGTGGCTACCCGATTTGATCATGCCGGTAATGGCCGGGACCTGAGGCGGACCCGAAGGAGAAGCGGTGGAGCGGGAAACCGTTTTCGGAGAGACCGGCGCCCGGCTGGAGTTCGAGGAGTCGGCCGGGCCCGGCAAGGGACTGGTGATCATATGCCCGGGCGGCGGGTACGAGTTCCTTTCGGAACGCGAAGCCGGGCCGGTGGCGCGGCGCTTCGCCGGGGCGGGCTGGCGCCCGTTGATTCTCAACTATTCGGTAGGATTCGAATTGGGAAAAAAGCCGCTCCGTGAAGCCGCTTGGGCGGTGCGGGCGGCGCGCCGGATTTTCGCCGATTCGCTCGGCCCCATGCCCTTCACCGCCGTTTGCGGCTTTTCCGCCGGCGGACACCTGGCGGCCTCGCTCGGGGTCCACTGGAACGACGAAACGGAATTCCCCGATCCGCGGAAACGCCGGACCCAGCGGCCGGACGGGCTGATTCTGGCTTATCCCGTCATCAGCGGCGGCCCGCATCGCCATGCGGACAGTTTTTTCCGCCTTCATGCCGAAGACAGGGATGTCGGCTATTTTTCCCTCGAAAACCACGTCACCCCGGCCACGCCGCCGGCTTTCATCTGGCACACGGCCGCCGACGAGCTGGTGCCGGTGGAGAATTCCCTGCTTTTCGCCGGTGCGCTGTGCGCCAACCGGATTCCGGTGGAAGTGCACATCTATCCCTTCGGACCGCACGGCTTGTCCCTTGCCACGCCCGAGGTCGAGGATGCCGGGAAAGCCAGGCATCCGGACGCGCATGTCGCCGGATGGCTCGATCTCTGCCTCGACTGGCTGGACACGATCCTGAAACGGAAACGGGAGGGCGAATGAACGTCGATTTGTTCGGGCGCACGGCCGTTGTCACCGGAACCTCCGGCGGAATCGGCCTGGCCATCGCCAACGCCCTGGCGGATTCCGGCGCGGTCGTCCACGGCCTCAGCCGCACCGGCGCGGTCAAGGAGGGCGAACGGCCCTCGCATCCCGGAGTCCGGCACTTGAAGGCGGATCTGCTCGATTACCCCGCCCTGGCCGGGACGATCGAAAGGATCGCCGCCGGGGACGGTCTGGACATCCTGGTCAACAACGCCGGGGCGACGGCGAGGTGCCGCGCCGAGGAATTTCTCGACGAGGATTTCGATCATATCCACAATCTGAACGTCAAAAGCGTGTTCAAGCTGTCCTGCCTCTGCTACCGGCGCCTCAAGGCCTCGCCCCACGTCGGGCGCATCATCAACATCGCTTCCATGGCCGCCCATCTCGGATTTTCCGAGGTGGTGCCCTACTGCTCCAGCAAGGGGGCGGTCCTGGCCATGACCAGGGGTTTGGCGGTCGAATGGGCGCGGGACAACATCACGGTGAACTCCATCTCCCCCGGCTGGTTCCCGTCCAACATGACGAGGAAGGTCATGGACGGGGATCGCCGGGCGAAAATCCTTGCCCGCATGCCTCTGCACGCCTTCGGCGACCCTGCCGATCTCGGCTCGCTGGCGGCATACCTGGTTTCGGACGCCGCACGCTATATCACCGGGCAGGACTTCGCCGTCGACGGCGGCGCCCTGGCCTTCGGTTTTTGAACAGGAGAAAAGAATGCCCCAATGGAATGGCCAGGCGGAAATGTTCGCCCTGATGCGGGAAAAACTGTATACCCCGGTGGTCGGCGACATTTTGGACGCCATGGGCTACACTCATCAGTTCCTGCCGCCGGAAATCCGCCCCCTTCGCGACGGTATGAAACTGGCCGGCCGCGCCATGACCGTGCTGATGATTGACGTCTTCGGCCCGCAGAAAAAGCCCTTCGGCCTCTTGACCGAGGCGCTGGATCAATTGGAGGCCGATGAAATATACCTCGCCGCCGGCGGGATAAGGCGCTGCGCCTACTGGGGAGAGCTCCTCACCGCCACCGCCCGCGCCCGAGGGGCGGCCGGAGCGGTGGTCGACGGCTGGCACCGCGACACTCCCCAGGTCCTCGAACAGAACTGGCCGGTGTTCAGCCGCGGCGGCTACGCCCAGGATTCGGGCGTCCGCACCCAGGTGGTCGATTTCCGCTGCCGGATAGAAGTGGGCCGGGCGACCGTCGAGGACGGCGACCTGCTGTTCGGCGATGTCGACGGGGTGTTGGCCATTCCCGCCGCCGCCGCGGACGAGGCGCTGGAAAAGGCGCTGGAGAAGGCCGCCGGGGAAAAGATGGTGCGCAAGGCCATCGAGAGCGGCATGACCGCCACCTCCGCCTTCGCGAAATTCGGCATCTTGTGAGCGCCGGATCGGCGCCGGCCGCGTTTCAAATCAGCGCCAATGACAACGTGGCGACGGCTCTTTGCGATCTGTCTCCGGGGAGGGTCCGCCTGCTTGGCGACGCGGAGTCCGGAGAAATCGAGGCGGTCGAGCCGATTGCCCGAGGGCACAAGCTGGCCCTGCGACATATCGCGGCCGGCGAGAACATCGTCAAATACGGCGTTTCCATCGGCAGGGCCTCGAAGCCGATCGCCAGGGGTTGCTGGGTGCATTTGCACTGTATGGGAAGCATGTACGACGAGAAATCGAACAAACTGGATCCGGTCATCGGCATCTCGAGGGAAACGCGGTACTGAAATCCTGGTCGCGACACAGCCACACTGGGAGGCGGAATGCATCCGAAACAATTTGTCTGGCCCGGTTATGCCAGAAAACATGGGAAAAAAGGGGTTCGCAACAAACTCCTCGTGGTGCACACGGTGGAGTGTTCGTCCCATGTGGCCAGAAAAATCGCCTCCGCCGTCGGCAACCAGGCGGAGGTGGTCGGCTTTGCCGGCTGCAACGACAACGCCTACGCGGTCAGGATGCTTTCCGCCCTGGTACGCCATCCCAATGTCGGCGCCGTGCTGGCGGTGGGGCTGGGGTGCGAATATATCCAGCCGGAAAAACTGGCGGAAGCGGCGATGGAGGAGGGAAAGGAAGCGGACTGGCTTTTCATTCAGGACGAGGGGGGAACCATCAAGGCGATTGAAAAGGGCGCCGCCTCGGCCAGGCGCATGCTGGCCACCCTCGGACGCGCACCGCGCACCGATATGGGACTGGCCGACCTTGTCGTCGGCGGCGAATGCGGCGGCAGCGACTTCACCAGCGGCCTGGCGGGTAACGTGGTGGCGGGAAGGTTTTTCGATCTGCTGGTCGACGCGGGCGGAACGGCCATATTCGAGGAAATTCTCGAGGCGATCGGCCTCCGCGATTTGCTGGCGGCCCGGGGCGCTGACGCGGCGGCGCGCCGAAGCATCGGCGCCGCCTGCGACAAGGCGCTGGCCTATTGCAGGATTGTGCGGCAGTATTCCATCAGTCCCGGCAATTTCGTCGGCGGATTGTCGACCATTGAAGAAAAAAGTATGGGCGCGGTGATTAAGAGCGGCAGCCGGCCCATACAGGGCGTCCTGAAGGTCGGGCATGCGCCGCCCCGGCCGGGATTGTGGCTGCTGGATACGGTGCCGGATCCCCATTGGATGCAGCATGGCATCGCCAATCCGAATGACAACGAGGGCCTGACCGCGTTAATCGCTTCCGGCTGCCATATTGTCCTGTTCATCACCGGCCGCGGGAATGTGGTGGGCAACGCGGTGGCGCCGATCATCAAGGTCACCGGCAATTCCGCGACTTTCGCCGCGATGCCGGATGACATGGATTTTGACGCCGGGGTCACCCTGTCGGGGGAAACCAGCCAGGCCGAGACGGCAGCCAACCTTCTGCGTCTTGTCGCGGCGACCGCCGGCGGCCTGTCTACCAAAAGCGAAACGCTGGGCCATTGCGAATATTATATCCCGTACAAATATCAGGATGCGAACCCGAGGCCGTGCGCCTGCGGGCGGGAGGATTGAAAGAAAATGAAGGCGAATCCCCTTTCCCTGGTCGGCAGGACGGCCCTGGTCACCGGCGGGGCGACCGGCTTGGGATTGGCCATTGCGGGCTGCTTGTCCAAGGCGGGCGCGAAAGTGGTGGCGATCGGCACCCGGCCGCCGGAACAATGTGCCGG
>JAITKH010000128.1 GCA_031278535.1 Planctomycetota bacterium
GACAACATGGAGTCCACACGGGACGGCTGGCTTTCGTCAAGCAGGATGCCAACCTGTTTGAATAATTCCTTGTGTTGCTCATCCACCAGCGGTATGCCGATTGAAAGTTCCTCTCGCCAATACATAACATTTGCCTCCGGACAGGGTCACCGAAAGTATCGAAACGCATACTTTCCGGGTGCGGGCCACCAACTGCCATTGTGATCACGGAAAAGATTTTCAGGAATGAAAAGTGGCATATGAGACAATCTGGATTACAGGGGATTCGGGGGCAGTTCAAATCCTTTTCTCCGCCCGGAAAAGTAGAGAAACGGCTTCCCCCTTCTTTTTTAGGCAAACTTGGCAGTCTGGACCGTCTCTTGGCCTTTCCGAGGGGTAGGGAGAGACGTACCGCCCGGCAATTGAAATTCCTGGTAGTTTTTCCAGTTGTTTTTGAAGAAAGTTCCAAATTCCCTGTCGTGGATACCGATGTGCTCGTTCAGCCAATTAAGGACGATCTTGGTTATCTTCATGAGAAACACCATATCGGTACCGGTCTCGTAATATTCGTTTTTCAGCTTAAGAAAGGTCTCCACAAAATTATCGTGCATTTTCTTGTGTTCGGTACGCCAGGGATACTTGGTTATGTTTTGCATTATTTCCTCGGTGCTGAAATGTTCAACCACATAGTTTTCGAGAAAGGATAGCGTGGAATCTACACGGGACAATTGGTTGCGATCAAGCAGGATATCGACCTGCTTGAACAATTCCTTGTGCTGTTCGTCCACCAATGGTATTCCGGTTGAAAGTTCTTCACGCCAACGCATGACATTCCTTTGTCTGAATGGTTACTCTACACGATTCGGAACATTTTGTCTCTCTGTGCGGGGAAGCCAAATTTCAAGCGTCCGGATCGGTATATACTGATCGCGGATTGGAATTGTGAAAATACCCCCCGGGTCGAAAATCACAATCTTACAGCGCCGACAGTATATCTTTTTCCTATGCCTTCCGCAAACAAAAAAAGATAAAGATCCACTTCGAGCCAATGCTCCGAAAGGTTGCCTTTTCAAATCGCTCCGCCGTTCCTCGAAGCGGCATCTGGAGCGCCGGGTTAGGATGGCCAGGCCCAAGAGAAGGATCTCGCGACTCAGGAGATCGGACGACGGCAAAGAAGACGTGCGCACATCCGCCACCCTGAAAACGGGAAGAACCGAACCGACCTGTTCCCCGTAGAGGAGTCGCAACAAGCCATGGCCTCAGGAGAATTCCATTTCGAAATGAGGAGGCAGGATTCCTCGCCAGTGTCTGCCGGAAGCCGCCGCATGCCACAAATGGCACGTACGGCGGTGTGAGAAGCGGGAATCGCGAGGAGTCGCCCGCTCGATGGTCCCCGGGGTATCCGGTTCCCGCCTCCGGGGAAGTGAACTCCCCTTCGGCATTGGAGGTCGATTTCCGAGTAAACGGACTTCGGTATTCACAGGGTTGGCCTTTTCGGACCACTATGCCTTCCAACGGCATGAATCTCAACGGAAAGACTCCCGCCGGACGGCTTTCATTTTCGGCGGGAGACAGGAAGAATGAGCTTGATACTATACCGGATGGTCGGTATACTATTGCGGCATGCCGAATGGGCGACGCTGTTTTTGGAAGGCTAATTTCCGGCAGGGAGGTGGGGCGATGGCGAAGAAGAGCCAGAGGGAAGCCATACTCGACGCGGCCGAGGCGGTCATCGCCGGGCATGGCTTGATCGGAACCACCATCGACGCGGTCGCCGCCGGGGCGGGGGTGAGCAAGGGCGGCATCTTCTACCATTTCGCCAGCAAGCGGGAGATGCTCCTTCGGTTGATCGACCGCCACGAGCAACGCTTCAACGGGAGGCGTCAAGCCATCCTGGACCGTCTGCCCGACGTCCCCGGCAGGTTTCTCAAAGCCACCGTCCTCGCTTCCCTCGACATCCGCTCTTCCCGCGCGGCCGCGGCGTCGAACTTGGTCTCGCTCCTGGACGACCCGGTTCTCCGAAAAAGGGCGACCGTCTTCAAAAGAAGGGTCCTCAAGGATGTCGTCCGCGGCTCGCCCCGTCCAGAGCGAGCCGTCCTGGCCATGCTCGTCGCCGACGGACTGCGGGTGATGGAAGCGTTTGAGCGGGTAGTGATGACCGACGGGTTCCGCCGCCGGGTGATCGGGGCGCTAATGGAATTAATCGATCATTTTTCGGAATCGGAAAAGGAAGCCGGCGGCATCCCGGCTAAGGGGGGCCGCGACGGAAAACGGCGTACCGGGAGGGCTGGAAGTGTCCGCGTTCATCGGAAATAAGAACCGCCGGGTCAAGGCGGCCGGGATGGCCGTGTGCGTCGCGGCCCTATGCTTCGCGTTCGGCGGCAACCGGGAGGAGGCGCCCGCCGGAACCGCGCCCGCCGCTCCCGGACGGCCCGAAACCGTCGTCCAGTTCACCTCCGCCCGTGACATGGAATTCGTCGAAGCCGTTTCCTCGGACGGCGCCCTCCGCCCCAAGTTCTCCTCCCTGGTCTCGTCCCGCATCAGCGGCGTCATCGATTGCATTTTCGTCCGCGAGGGCGACCGGGTGGAACAGGGAAGGACGAGGCTTTTCCGGATCGACGACGAAAAACTCCGGCAGGCCGTGGAAAAGGCCGGGCAGTCCCTGGCCATCTCCAAGTCGACCCTGGACGAGAAGCGGGCCGGCCGGATCAAGGCCGACGCCGATCTCCGCCAGGCGGAAAAGGATTTCGCCCGCGCCGAATCGCTGTACGAGCGGAAAGTGATCCCCCTCTCCGAATACGAATTGGCCGAAACCAGGGTCGTCCAGTTGAGGGCCGGGGAAAAGGTTGCCGAAGCCAACGTCGCCCTGGCCGGGCAGAATGTCGCCCTGGCGGAGATTTCGCTCCGCATGGCGGAAAAGGATCTCCGCAGTACGCGGAGATCGCGGTATCCAAGGCTCCGGTCATCATTTCCCGCCACGACAAGATGCGCATGGCCGCAATGTACGCCTCCCTTGATCCCGGCTTGCCGCTCGGCAACGCCATCCGGGACATCGCCCGGATCATCGGCGACAACGGCCTGCTGCCTTCCGGCTATTCCTATACCTTCCTGGGCATGGCCGAGATGATGGACGAGGCGTTGGCCGAATTCGCCGAGGCCATCGCCACCGCCATCGTCCTCA
>JAITKH010000137.1 GCA_031278535.1 Planctomycetota bacterium
GCCATGTCCGGACTCTGCTTTCCTTCGATGGCGTCCATGAGTGCCATGCGCATGCGAATCTGCCGCGCCTCGTCCAGGACGGCGTCGGTATTGGATTTCGGCGCCGCTTCGTCGTTGCCAGCGCCCGGTGTTTTTCCCCTGTCGGCGGGCGGCGCTCCGTGAAGAAAACGATCATACCGTTCCCGCCATTCGCGAGCGTAAATCTCGTCCAGGAGTTCCATGAGCCGTACTGCCTCCTGGCCACTGGCCCTGGCCCTGGCCTTTTCCAGTACCTGGTTGCGGAGTTTCCAGAGCTTGTGGCGATGCAAGAGGGTTTTTCGCCGTGGATTTTCCAGAGCGGCGATATTGATCGAAAGGAGATTCCGCTCCAAGTTCCCGGAACGCATGGCTTCGGACACCTCGAGCGGAATCCCGGGCAGCCCGGTCAGGAGCGGACCAAGTCGGGCAAGAACGCGCCGGCGGGTCTCCTCCAGCCGGCTGGATGCGTCCGACGACATCGTTTCAGCGTCAATCGGGATCGGCACGCCATCGATCCGCGCCTGGCGATAGCGTTCGGACAGCCACTCGCTCAGATGGAAACAGCCGGCCGGCCCCTTCTCGCCGACCCGATCCAGGATGGCTTTTGCCGCCCGGGGATTGCTGCCGTCGCTGATCATGCGGATATCCACCAAGCCGATATCCAGGAAAAGGCGTTCTTCGTCCGTGAATTCGAATTCGTCTTGCCGATTGGCGAGAATGGAGGAAAGGGTGGAAAAGAAGATGCGCCAGTACCGGTTCTGAATCGAACGGAGATGCCGTTGTTTGTCATCCTCCAGGGCGGCGTTGCCATCACGCACCATCCGGCTGGCTGAAAGGTAGGCCATGACGGCGTTGGCCATGTCCTCGTGGCCGAGGGGGCCAAAGGCGGCGCTGTCGCGCCGCAGGGAAACGGTACTTCCCGGAGCAGCCTTCCCGGCGTTCGGGGAATCTTTCCCGGCGCCGTTGTTTCCTGTGGCCTGTCCCCCGGCATTGTCCATACCCGACACTGTTCCTCCCGGACGTCTTTGAGGCGTCTTCCCGTTTTAACGCTTCCGGTAGCGGCAGATCAGGCTCCGGCCGTAATGCCGTCCACCTGCGGCATCCAGGCCTGGCCATTCCGGTGGTTCGCTCCCGTTCTCCATCCGGAGAATCGCCGTTCCGCCGATCGCCAGCCGCCTGGCCAGGACGCGCATGGAGGCGTCCGCTTCACCGCCGATCCGCCATTCCGGCGCCTCGCGGAAAGGCGGATCGACAAAGATCAATTCATAGTGGCCGGCATCGTCCGCCAGGAATGCCTCCGCCGAAAGACGCCGGGCTTTTGCCCGATCCTGCATCCGGCATTTTCCAATGTTCCTGAGCAGGACACCGAAAGCGGCGGCGTCCCATTCCACGAAGACGCATGACTCCGCCCCTCTCGACAATGCCTCCAGTCCCAGCGCTCCAGAGCCGGCATAGAGATCGAGCACCCGCGTTCCGGCGGGTGGCGATCCAAGCGAATTGAAGAGCGCCCCCCTCGCCACTTCCAAAAACGGCCGGGTGGAGGAGCCTTTCGCCACTTCGATGACGATGCGCCTTGCCGTTCCCGCGATAATTCTCACCCCGTCGCCTTCGCGCTGCCCGTGCCCGCCGCCCTGCCTGGCGCCGCAGTCCGATTGCCGTTTCGCGACGCCGGCGGAGGCGGGGACGTCCCGCCTGTTCCGGGAGCGGTCTGGATCGGATTGGCCTTTTCCAGGCGATTGCGGAGATGCTCCAGCCTCGTTCGCAGATGGGAGGACATTGTTCCCGTCTGTTGGCTGCCCAGCATCGTATTGGCCATGATTACGGCAGAGGCGTGATCCATATCCCGGAAAAAACGCTGGGCGTCGGCGGTAATATCGTCGTAGCTGTCGAACACTTCCGTACGCCATTCACCGGAGTCGAGTTTCTCCCGCATCCGCTCGGCGTTAGCCTCCAATTCGGCCACATGCGACTCTTCGGTTTTCGCTTTGATGAGGCTGCCCTCGTCCTGAAGCTTGCGGATATAAAGTTTGAGCTGGTCTACCTTGCTGTTTATCGTTCCCAGTTCGTCGCGATACGTATTTTCGGTCTTGATCGAGTTGTCAATCACCCGCTGGTGGCGATTGAGCAGCGATTCCACGGCGGCGGCGCCGACGTCGGCGATGCAGGAGTATTTCCGGATCAGCAGCGACGCCATGGGAGCGTCGCGATCATAGCAAAGATGAAGGTAGTCCATGGCGGAGCGGAAATCGCGTATATCCTTGGTCTCCAATCCCCACCGCAGGTATCGCTCGCCCATGGTCAGCGGTTCGAGGAAGGCGGTAAGCGAATCGCGTCGGCCCAGCATCACCGAAACGAAATAGTTGCAAAATTCCCGCAACATGTTCATGGCCGCATCCCCGTTCCGCCGGCGCCTTTTCCCTCCCCGCCGTTCCGCGCCTCCAGCCGGAAGGCGAACATGGCGGAAACCAGTTCTCTCAGTCCGGCTCCGGTGGCGGCGGAAATGCCGAGGATCGGCTTTCCCGCCGCGGCGGAAAATTTCGCGATGGCGTCCTCCGCCCCGGTCAAGTCCGTCTTGTTGGCGACAAGAATCTGGGGTTTTGCCGCAAGGGCAGGGGAATGGGCCGCCAATTCCCGGTTGACAATCGCATGATTCACGGACGGATCACTCCCGTCCGGAGGAAGCAACTCCACGAGATGGAGCAGAAAGCCGCAACGCTCGACATGCCGGAGGAATTGCAATCCCATGCCGGCGCCTTCCGCCGCGCCGGCGATGATGCCGGGAATGTCGGCGAGAACCAGTTCGCGCCCGAAACCGTTCGGTACGATGCCAAGCTGGGGATGCAGAGTGGTGAAAGGATACTCCGCGATTTTCGGCCGCGCCGCCGAAAGGCGGGAAAGGAGCGTACTTTTGCCGGCGTTGGGAAGACCGAGCAGGCCGGCGTCGGCAATCAGTTTCAGTTCGAGGCGGAAACGCCTTTCCCTCCCTTCGCCTCCGTAAGTGAATTCCCGGGGCGAGCGGTTGACGGCGCTGGCGAAGGAAGCGTTGCCCCTGCCGCCCCTGCCGCCTTCGGCGGCAACCCATCTGGCCCCGTCGCGGTCGAGATCGGCGACCGGGGTTTCACCCTCGTGGAACACGGTTCCCACCGGAACGGCGACCAGCACGTCCGGGGCCGAGGCGCCATGGCGGCGGTTGCCCTTGCCAGGTTCGCCGGACCCGGCCGCATACTGTTGCGTCCGGGCTATGGGGAGAAGCGTATCGGCATTCCGATCGGCCACGAAAACAACCGATCCGCCATTGCCTCCGTCGCCGCCCGTGGGACCGCCCAGAGGCAGATTCCGCTCCCGCCGGAAGGCGACGGCCCCGTCGCCGCCCTTTCCGGAGCGCACCATCACCCTGGTTTCGTCCACGAACTCCATTCAGGCGCCCCCCTCACGCCAGAGTCGCCAAACCATGCTGAAAAAACGCCATGTGTCCAGCATCGGACGAATGGCGCTCTTTTCGTTTCCATAGACGGCGGTCACAGGCACCTGGGCAATCCGGAAACCCTTCCGGCCCATGGCCACCACCATTTCGGCTTCCAGATCGTAATTCCGTCCCTTCAGAACGACTCCCCGCCAGGCTTCGCTGCGGATTAGCCGGAAACCGCACTGGACGTCCGAAACCGGGGTTCCCGCCAGCCGGCTGACGATGCGGCTTGTCGACTGGTTGGTCCATTTGCGGATGCGGGGCATCTTTCCGGTCGCCATCATGCGGTTTCCAATGACCAGATCCACCCTTTCCGCCACGTCCAGGAAACGGGGAATCTCATCCGGCAAATGTTGCCCGTCGGCATCGAGGCAAACAACGGCCGCATAGCCTTCGGCGAAGAGACGATTGAGGCCGAGGGTAAGCGAGGCTCCCTTGCCAAGGTTCACCGGATTTCGAAAAACCTCCGCCCCGGCGTCGGTTGCGGCCGCCGCCGTGCCGTCATTGGAGCCGTCGTCCACGACCAGGACATGCCCGACATGCCGTCTGGTCCCGTGCACCACGTCCGCAATATGTTTTTCCTCCCGGTAGGCCGGTATCAAAGCCGCGGTGCGCATATGTCCTTTGCAGAAAACTTCATGGCCGTTCCTTTCAAGCGAAGTCGCCTTATTATCGTTTCTGGCGGCGGAAAATCAATCGCGGAGGGCGAAGTTCCGGAAAATAAGGGAGCGGAAGCGCAAAGAACCGGCGTTGTCGAGGGGGGATTTTGGAACGGCGGGGAAAAGGACTTCGACGCCGCCCCGCTTGGCGCGACGCGCGGAAAACTTCGGTGCCGCCGGCGCGGCCCTGGCGTTATATACCCAAACCAGAGTTGCTACCGGTGAATCCAGGGTAAATGTTGACGGTAATTGCCTCTCCAATTGAAAGCTTCACCGAAAATCATTCCGGAATGGGTATACCATACAACGTCACATCATAATCGAATCAATTTCTTCCGTATGGCGCGGCAGGAAATAGTTTTCAACGCGTATCGGAAAGTTAATAATTTCCTTGAAGCGGGGAAGCGATTTTTCGATAATGGAAATGGAGTTTTTGCAAAATGTATAACCATTTAACATACAGATAGATAAATTGATATTTCATCAGAATCAGATGGATTCTTTATGTTCCCTTTTTATTGGGTACGTCAAAAATGCTTGTAAAACTCCCATTTTTGAAAAGGATTTTCCGTTCGACAAAGCGAAAATCCAAGCGATACGCCGGAAATTTATGAGTCTATCTCCTTTTATAAGGTGTTTCATCAACACCAGGGAAAAGAATCGCCATGCCGCTTTTCAACTTATATCGAATGAGTCCGACCGCATAATTTCAAAAAGTCCACAGAAAACCAGGGGAGAATAAATGTCGCTATAACTTCCTATAAAGCGTTGCATTGTGCACAATCCCGCGCATCGGGCGGTCCATAACTGTTTACTGCGACAGAAGCGAGAAAATCCCCCGGTAAACGTGCATGCGGTTTTCCGCCTGATCATAGACGGCCGAGCGTCCTCCGTCTAGGACCTCGTCGGTTATTTCCGAGCCGCGATGCGCCGGCAGGCAGTGCATGACGACGGCCTCGCCCGGCGCTGCGGCCAGCAGCCTCCCGTTCACTTGGTAGGGCATGAACTCCTTTTCGCGCCGGGCCGCATCGGCCTCCTGTCCCATGCTGGCCCAGACGTCCGTATAGATGACGTCCGCCCGCGCCACGGCCTTGAACGGATCCGGCTCTTCGACAAAATCAATTTTCCCGGCCACTTTTCGCACCGTCCCGACATAGGACGGCTCCAAACGGTACCCGGGTGGGCCGCTCCAGACGAGCCGCACCCCCGTCAAAGCGGCGGCGGCGAGGAGCGAACGGGCGACATTGTTGCCGTCGCCGAAATACGCAAGCGTTTTTCCTTCGAGTTTTCCGCAATACTCGCCGAAAGTGAGGAAATCGGCAATTACCTGGGTGGGATGGGAATGGTCGGAGAGGACGTTTATGATCGGGACCGAGCTTTCCCGGGAAAATTCCTCAATGACCGCATGGGAAAAAGTGCGCATGGCTACAAAGTCGACAAAGCGGCTCATTACCCTCGCCTGATCCCTGACGCTTTCGCGAGCCCAGAACCGATTCGGCGAATCCGCCTCCAGGCAGACGGCCGAACCGCCCAAAGAATTCATGGCCGTTTCCAAGGACACCCTGGTCCGGAGGGACGGCTTCTCAAAATACATTCCCAGCGTTTTTCCCCGGCAACAGTCCTCTTGAATGCCGGCTTTCCGCCGTGCCTTCAGCAGGGCGCTTTCGGCAATGACGCGTTCAAAGCTTTCCCGTCCCAATTCGATGAGTGAAAGAATATCCTTCATCCGCCTCTCCCGAAATGCGCCGTTCGGCGTCCCGACCGCGGGAAAGTATATCCGCCCGGTTGTACCGCACAACGTAAAATCCGGAAGCCGGCGAGAAATAAAGTCCGCCGTTGCCTATCCTCGAATTTTCCCCGGAAATGCCAGCCGCGGCCTTCAACCCGCCGGTAGACTGCTTTTCCAGCGTGATTTCCGCACCGTTGAACAGGGCCATGGTCCGGGAGGGATTTATCGGCAATCATCTTGCAATCGTCTTGTCCTTTCTGAACATCAAGGCGCATGCCTTCCATTCTGCGCTCGCCGCTTTTATGGAGGACGTTTGTCAGGCTCGGTCAGCCGGGAGGAAAACGGACGCCAATGGGTTCCCTGGAGCAAAGCCCCGGTCCAGGCATTGAATATCCGTCCAC
>JAITKH010000165.1 GCA_031278535.1 Planctomycetota bacterium
CGTGCGAACTTTTCCCGCACCAATCGGGCTATCCGAACTGGCGAACGCAAGGCATTCTCATCGGCCTTCAATCTTGCCAGCTTTTTCCTGATGACGTCTTCCCGGCTGGCCAAATCGGCCAATTCATATCTCGCCCGAGTCTGCTTATATGTTTCCTGTACCATACACCATCCCACCGCCGCCGCCAAAACCATCCCCAGGATAAATCCCTTGATGCCCACGGAAATCCCTTTCCTTGCCACGACAATCCATTACGACAATCTTTCCACCACTCGCAATTTGGCGCTCCTCGCCCTTGGATTGACTTCTATCTCCTCTCGCGAAGGGACTGCGGCGCCATCCATCGCCCATTTTACCAACCCCATATCCCGCCAGCGGGTAAAAGTCCGTTTGGTCAACCTGTCTTCCAGCGAGTGATATGAAAGGACTGCCAGCCTTCCTCCCGGGGCAAGTGCGCGCCCCGCCGCCGCCAAGCCTCGGGACAGGCAACCCAATTCGTCGTTCACTCGCATCCGAATGGCCTGAAACATCCTGGTCGCCGGATGCGTCCGGCCCTTCCTTGGCACCGACCTGGTGGCCAATTCAGACAATTCGATCGTGGTTTCTATCGGCCGGATTGTCCTCCTCTCTACAATGCATCTGGCCAGTCTCCGGGAAAACCGCTCTTCTCCCAACTCCGCAAAAAGCCGGGCCAACCGATCTTCCGACCAATTATTAACAATATCTCTAGCAGTCTCGCTGGCGTTCCAGCCCATGCGCATGTCAAGTGGGCCGTCCCTCAAGAAGGAAAATCCTCTCTCTGGGGAATCCAGCTGGAGGGAGGAAACGCCCAAATCCAGGAGGATGCATTCCGCGCCTGGCAATTCCAAGTGTTCCAGTTCCCGATCCATGAATTCGAAGACCTGGTTGACGAAATCCACGTGACAGGAAAGGTCCGCCAATCCGGCTCTGGCCATTTCCATGGCGTGGGAATCGCGATCCAGGCAAATCAATCGGCCAGTCGATCCCAATGCCTGCCCGATAAGGCGGGAATGGCCGCCCAAACCGGTTGTCCCGTCCACCGCCACATCGCCGTTTCGAGGCGACAAATTTTTCATGACTTCAACCGGCATCACCGGCAGGTGCCGGTAACGGGCGGAATGGCTTTTCTGCATAACCTGTCTCCCGCACCGCGTCAAAGCTTGCCCGCTCCGGATTGCCTCCCGATCCAGCCGGCAGTCGGTCGCATCCTGCCAGGCCGATCTTCTCCGATCGCCTTGGCGGAATGGCTGTCTGAAGACGTCTCCACGGAAACGGCATCTTTTGCCGGCGATTGCGGACGCACCCTTGCGGCCAATTCCCGCAAAAGAGGACTATCGGCATAATCGAGAATCCGGCTGCCGGTTTTGGACTCCTGTCCCCGGTGCATATTTTGCAATCTGCGGAGACTGCCGGACGGCATGGAATTTGCGCCGGATGGGACGGAAGCCGGCGGATTCCCCTCCCGAAGGAGCAATATCCGGCCGTCCGGACCGATTTCGGCCACAATGTCGCCCTGGACTTCGGGAATGCTCTCGTCCCGCTTCAGCCTGACTGCAATGGGATGGGGATGGTCCAGGCGAATGGCCGTCCTTTCACCGATGCGGGCGGAAACATTTCCGCTCGGCATGTTCGGCGCTGTTTCGGCCGCCTCGACGGAAACACTTCGGAAAAACCAAATCCATCCTGTCAGAGAGAAAAAAAGAAGAACTATCAAGGTAACGCTCCAACGTTGATCCCGCCAGAAAGCTTCAGCCAACGTCGCGGCCGTGGGCGCCGCCTCAATAATCGCGATCGCCGCCAGCCGCCAGGGAATGTCCGATCTCCGTTCCCCCAATTTGACCCATGCCCAATACCCGATCTCCGTATCAATCCATTCATCGGATTTCCCCGTGAGGAGAGCGCCCTCCGCCATACGGAAAATGGCCTCGTTCCATTCATTTGACTGCCTGACAAGGGAATGCGACACTTCTCTCTTCGTTTCGATGCCGGAATTCGGGAAAGGTGCGATCGGCTTTCCGTCCTGTCCAAGCAGCCACCCAACCCAGAACATGCCCTGGTTGTGGAAACCGGAAAGCAATTCGGACAGCAATTCAGCCAGTTCCGCCGGCGTATGGGAGGGATTTTCATCCCGGGCCGCCAGATCCACTCGTACCGACCAGTAGCGGGAGAGGCGGCCATTGTTGAAAATGAGTTCTCGTGTCATCGAAGCGTTCAAAACATCCCCGGCACGTTCCTCCCTGCCAAGCGAAAGGAGTTCCCGCGAATTGTCCTCGACAATCGAAAGGGAGCAACCGGATGGAAGCAATGAAGCAAGGTCGGGTTGGGAGGCGCGGAGCGTTGCCAGGGCCAAATCGTCCTTTTCTCCGGGCGGAGTGAGCGCCAGAAAAAAGGCGGGACCATCGAGACCTGCGGGAAAACGGCCGATGTCGCGCCGAGGAATTGTCCCCTGCCCCAGCCTGTCGAGCCCGGAAGTAAGTTGATGATGAACGGCATCAAGGACGCTTCGGGCCAGTTGGCGGAGATTGTTCTCCTGGCGACGCCTCGCCTCTCGCCGCTCTCCGGTCAATGCCGCCACCCGCTCGGTTGCCCGCGAAAGGATTTCCTCCACCACCGATTTGGCCGCCTTTTTGAATTCCCAAGCCGTCCGCTCCGCCTCTCTATTGTCCGCCTCTGCCTTGGCTGCGAAGAGCCAGATGGCAAAACCCAGCAGGAAAGTCAGACCAACCGGGGCTACCAGCCCTGGCCAAAGGCGGGAAGTCCGTTTGCCGGACGCCGAGTACGCCATGCCGCCCCTATTTCCGAACCATAGTCCCGAAATACCCTCCCGACACCCCCTTGATGTCGGTATGTATGATGAAGCCGCCGTAGTGACTGGCGATCTCGCTTACCCGATTCGTCTTGTTCCGGTTGCAGATAATCTTGAACACCAGGTGGAGGCCGTTCCTGCCTTCGCCGGTGAGAACGGTGACGCCGAATCCGGCATCGCGCAGACGCTCTCCCAGGCGAGATGCATTTTCGTTCTTTTCCGTGATCACTTCCACCATGGTGAAGGCGCTCATCAACTTTCTTTCAAGAATGGAACCGAGGATATTGCCTGCGGCGTACCCTCCGCAATACGCGACGAGTTCCATGAACGAAAGTGATCGTCCTCCACCCAGGATGGCATTCATCACCGTGATATAGACCATCACTTCGAAAAAGCCGAGACCGGCAGCAACAATTTTCCTCCCTTTGACCAGCATGAGGATGCGAAACACCCCCATAGTGACGTCGGTACAGCGGGCCAGAAAAATAAACGCCGCTCCGGATAACATTTCCCCAGTCATTCCACTTCCTCCAAATCGTTGCGCCTCCGCCTACGGAAAAAGTTGATTATAACGACTGCAATCCAAAACGCAACCCCGATAAACACGGCGGGAGTTTTAACGAACAACTTGTTTTGCTGACGGCAACGCATATAATCTCACTGTTGTCCACCGGGTAAAATGAAAGAAAAGAAGGAATCAGAGGGACGGCGCGTGGCTGACGAAACCATTCTCGAAGGAATCGTACTATCCGGCATCCGGGATCGCCTGACGGTACGTGTTGAAACGCCGCTCGGGGTCGACGACTGTCGTTGCTGTGCCGCCAAAGGCTTGTGCAATCCCGAAAAAATGGAACGTTTCGACATGAGCGCAACCATTCCGGACGCGGGACGACTCGCTCCGGGGGAAGCGGTACGACTTGCCTGCTCGGCTCCTCCCCGGTATCTCGGGCCCATGGCAATGTTCTTCCCCTCCCTGTTCGGATTGTTATTTGGCGGCATCTTCGCCAACCGTTTTTTAGGCGACGGGGACGCGAAATTCCTGTTCGGAACTTTCATGGGGCTCCTGGGCGGGCTTGCCCTCTCCTTCGTTCTCTGCCGACAACTTGCGGTCCTGCTGCCGAGAGTCCGGCTCCTCCTGCCGGAAAAGGACGAAGAGGGCGATGAAAGGACTGGATAAATTTTCCTCAATATCTTCTCTTCGGGGAGGCGATACTATGAATGGGGGTTCTTGCGCATAGTCCGGAGATCGGGCATGGAAAATGCCATGAACAGATCGGCGGACATCATTCGCCAGCGTTTGGAGAACTATCTGAAAGGCAAGCCCTACCGTTTCAATCCCGACGGACAGGATGTCGACGCGGTCCTGAACGGACTTGCCATGCGGAAACAGAAATTCGGAGAAGAATATTGTCCTTGCCGGCGACTCTCGGGAGACGCGGAAAAGGATCGAGATATAATCTGTCCTTGTGTATTCCATGAGACTGAAATCGCCGAGGACGGCCATTGCCAGTGCCATCTGTTTGTTAAAAAGTAAGGTCGGCCAGAACCGGCCCGGAACGGGGAATCGTCCATGAGAAAGACAATATCCGGCGCTGCTGTCCTATTGGCCGTAATCCTGTTTTCCCCCCCGGCCCACGCCGGGGAAACGATACCGCCCCTTTCGGAATTGAGAATCCCGGCCGTCTCAACCGAAAAATCAACAGCGGAAAAAGAAGAATTGGAACGTCCCTCTCCGGTTGAACCGGCGCGAAGAGTGGTGGATCCGGCCCGGCTCATCCCGCCCGGCGCCGTCTGGCACCTGACGGTTCCAGACGCGCGTAAGCTGTTTCGCGATTGGCGCGAAAGCCCTGCCGGAAAATTCATGGAAGAACCGTCGATTGAAAAAATGTTTCGCAACAATCACTTCGGCCTGACGCGGCTTTTCGCCGATTTGCCCGCCGTCATGGTCTCCCGGGCCCGCATTTCCGCCCTCTCCTCAATTGCCGATCTGTCCGCAATTCTCATCCCTCTCGCCGAACGCGCCTCCATATCCGCCTATCTCGACGCAGAAGGCGAACTCGATTTCCTGGTGCTGCTCGATGTGGGATTGGATCGCCTGCCAGCCTTCGAGGCAATGCAAA
>JAITKH010000228.1 GCA_031278535.1 Planctomycetota bacterium
TTGGGGATCCTGAATAGGGCTGATTCTCGGCTTCATTTTGCAAGCTTTCCAGAGAGAAAAAAGGAAAATCTTGCAAAAAATCATATCGCATTTTCATAAAAATACAACGAAAATTTCCTATTTTATGCGACTTTTTGAAGATTTTTGCCCCTTTTTCAGGGACGACTATTTATCAAGGACTTACAATTTTCGTTGGGGAACTTGGGCTAGACGCTTGACACCTCCACTGCAAGAATGGGGTTCGCCGGACACGTACATCAGATCGCTACGGCGCATCGGCGTAAAAATCGACCTGGTTTTTCCGATCACCGGGCAACGGCGGAAAAGTGTGATCGACAAAGTCGATCTCCGGCAAGCCGGCCAGGGGTTTATACGAACGGCCAAGGGTGGTGGCGTCGAAAGCCTGGAGACGGGAACGGTAGGGAACGGTGTTAAAGGTGGTCCCGGGGAAGTCCTCCATGCCGGTTTTCCCTACCCCGTCGGCATGTTCCACAAACCATTCCCACCAGTCCGAATCCATGCGGCAATAGCCCTCCCTACCGCCGGGGCGGCAATTCTGAAAACGGTAATTTCCGCTGCCGTAGGAGCGCATGTCCAGGAAGGCCGGAAGCTTGCCGCCGGGATTGCCGGAAGGGAATCGCCGTACGACATAGGCGGCAGGCGGCGGCGTACGCCAGTCCGTCGTGCGCGGAGGCTGGGCTTTACGCCATTGATCGAACTCGGCCACCGCCCGGCCATGGGCTGTAAGCTTCCAGGACGGATTCATCAGGCCCTTGGCCATTTCGATATATGCCGCGTCGAAACCGGTTTCATAGGCGTATTGCAACGCCTGCCGGAGTTCCTCCGGGGTGTGGCCGCCGTCCTTGCCCAGCCCGAAAAGCCTTCCCTGGGGGAAGGTGTCGAGATACCACAAATCGACACAGGCCCACAATTCCGTTCCCCGCCCATTCTCCATGTTGGCGGACAGGTACTGCCTGGCCGCGCCCCGTGCGGTCATGGCTATGAGGTCGTTGTAGTTTTCCTTGAGCAGCTTCACCGCCAGAACAGCGCCGCCGCGCGCACCGACGAAGGCGGAATCGGGAAACAGGGTTTCCAGGACCATTCGGCAGTTGTATTTCCGGTAATAGGCGCTCAGGCTGTTGATTTTGGCGGCTACGGCGTCGAAGGCCCTTTCCGGGGTCATTTTCCGGGTATCGGCGAAATAAGGTTCGACAAGGCGATTGCCCACTCTTGTTCCGAGGAGGTTCTGCACCAGCAGCGGTTCGTCGTAGACCACTCCCATGAAAAGAGGATCGTCCTTGAGGCCGTCCAGGAACTTTTCCTTCAAATCCCAGCGGTAGAAAGCGCCGTTTTCGGCCAGGAAGGCGGCGTCTCGGGGGAGATAGTTGACGACTTCGGTGTTGAAGAGATAGCCGAGGTTTTCTTCCCGGCAGAAGGCGACGACTTTTTGCACCGCACCACCGGCTATTTCCATAGGATTGACATGCCAGACGATGAATTCGACTCCCATGGCCCGGACCGATTCGCGGAAACGCGGCGATGCGGCCTGGCCACTCCAGTTGTCGGCATTGAGACCAAGGCGGAAAGGGCGTGATCCTTCCCCGGCCGTGCCTCGGGAGACAACGGACAAAAGCGCGGCTGCAAGAAGCGCACAATGCATCATGCCGGTCGCGATGCCAGCCGAGCATCCAGGATTTCTTCCCATTTCTTCCTCCGAACCGTCATTGCCTGGCGTTGCACGCGGTAATCACCGCCCACGCAGGATGTCGGCATAACGGGACCAGTGGGCGGCAAGGGAAAATTTTTCACGAACCCGGGTCCTCCCCGATTCGCCCATTCTTCGACACAACTCCTTGTCAAGTATAAGTGTTTCCAGTACTCTTTCCCATTCCTGCGGCTCTTCCGCGAAGAACCCTTGTTCTCCGGCGATCATCACCTCGCGATTTGCCGCCACCGGCGACGCCGCCACCGGCACCCCGGCCGCCATGTACTGGATTATCTTGAAGGCGCATTTCCCCCGGGTGAAGGCCGTGTCCGCCAGCGGCATGACCCCGATGTCGAAATCGGTGAAATAATCCAGTTCTTCCGGCAACCGCCAGGGGATTGACAGGCAGCGATCCATATCCCAACCCAGCGGGCTGCCTAGGCCCACCGCCCGGAACTCGAGCGGATGGTGGCGGGCAAGGCGCTCGACCGCCGTCCGGATCAAATCAAGATGCCCGCGGTTGGCCGGCGTGCCGATCCAGCCCAGGCGGATTCGGTCGTCGGGACTTGGGCGGCGGGCGATGCCTGCGTATTTCAGATGATCCACGCAGGTGGGGATGATTTCCACGGCGACGTTCAGCCTTGAAAAGTAATCGGCGAGGTACCTGTTCCCCGCCACCACGGTCCGGCAGCGGGGAACGATGTATGCGTATTTTGTAAAATCGCGGATGTTCCGGTGCAGGAATCCGCCGGCGGGATCCGGTTCGAACAGCGCGTCGTCCACGTCCAGAACCACCGGTACGCCGGTCTGGAACAACAGGCGCTCCAGCAGCGGCGGACCGTAGGGCAACAGCTCCCGGGCTAGCCACACGGCGTCGAAGGAAAGGTGGCGCAGCAAGCCGGCGGCGCGGCCAAGCGCGGCGGCGATAAAAGAAAGCGCGTCGGAAACGTTCAGCTTTCTCGCCTGCTGCCGCCGGTAGAAATTCCGGGAAAGCAGGCTGTTGTGGACGACCTCGATCCCCGCTTTTTCCAAATGGGGAATGTATTCCAGAATGCGGTATCGGGTGTCGGGACCGTCCAGGGGACGGATGGTCAAGGCCAGCACCCGGGTCATGAGTCCGATTCTTTCCCGGCATTGCCCCGCCGCCGCCATTCGGTCAGCACAGCCACGAAGCCATTACGCCGGGAAAAGCGCACCACCGCGGCGTCCGCCGTTTCGTTTCCCGATGGGATGGAAAGGACCATCGCCTTGCAGGCGCATTCCAGGAGAGTTATGCCCAGCACGAGGAACTGCGGGGCAAGGCCGAAATGTTTGGCGAAATACTGGGAGCGGCTTCGTCGCAGATAGCCCGGCATGCGATCGACCGCCGACGGCGATTCGCAGGAAGCCCCGCCCAGATGCGTCACCCTGGCTTCGGGGCGGAACCACACCTCGCCACCCGCATCCACAACCCGTTTGCAAAGATCCACTTCCTCGTAGTAGATGAAGAAGCGTTCGTCGAAGCCGCCCAATATTTCAAAATCGTCCCGCCGGATCAGCATGCAGGCACCAATAATCTGATCCACCGTTCGGGCCGCGGCATGGTCGAAACGGGCGAGCCGGCTTTTTCCCAGCAGGGAGTCGAGTCCGGTAGCGTCGCAGAGGATGCCGAAGGGAGTGGGCAGGT
>JAITKH010000265.1 GCA_031278535.1 Planctomycetota bacterium
TGCATGACCAGGCCAACGCCGCAGCGCAGCTTGCGAAGCACCACCTTGTCGCCGGCCGGTTCGCCGCGGTACAAAATCCTGCCGGTCCGCGGGACTTCCAGTCCCATGACAAGACGGAGAAGCGTCGTCTTGCCGCAGCCGTTGGGACCATAGAGGCCGATGTGCCCGCCTTCGCGCAGGGAAAGGCAAAGCTCCCTGAAAAGGACGGACCTTCCGGGATAGGCGAAAGTGACGCGCTCCAGCGCTATGATCGGGATTGCGGTCGCGGAGGTCATCGCAAATACACGTCCAGGAGGAAAAGGAAGACAAGCGCGGCGAAAAAAAGCGGCGCGAACCGCTTGTCGGCCGGCGTACTTTTCACTTCTGTCACGGTATGAAACGAACCGTCGAATCCGCGAAGCAGCATGGCTTCGTATATCCGTCGCGAACGGTCGATGGCATTGACGAACGTGAGCCCGAACATATTCCCGATGGTTCTGTAGGTGTGCAGGGAATTGCTGGGGACAAATCCCCGCAGCTTTGCCGCCGTCTGCAGCCTTTGCCATTCCTCCCCGACGACGTGGACATACCGGAAAGTGAACAGGAACAGGAACACCAGCTTGGCCGGTACGCGCAGCCGGTCCAATGCGCAGCCGACGAGGGGAAGGGGTATCCCTGAGACCAGGGCGAGAAAAGACAGGAGAATGGCGTTGCATTTGATTGTGGTCACCATGGCCAGCCGAATGCCGTCTGCGCTCCATCGCAGCGGGCCGAGGACGTCGATCCTTTCCCCGGGCATGGCGAACGGAATGGTCAGCCAGATGAAGAGAACGAAAATATTGACCGCGGCGAGGCGTTTGAGCAGGAGAGGCGCGGAGATTCCGCCCATGGCCGCGAGAATCAGGGCAAAAGCGAGGCATGAAGCGGATGCGCCAAGGCTTTGGACAAACGAAAAGCAAAAGGATGCGGCGGCGGCGGCGGCGAGCAGCGTCCTCGGGTCCGCTGTGCGGAACAGTGAGAATTTCCGGCCCTGGCATTCCGCGATCATGGCGTGCCCGAACGCCTGTATTTCATATATGTTCCCAGTCCCAACAATCCGAGAATCCAGCCAATCCCCCCGACGATGTCCCGCAATCCCGGCTCGTCGTCCCGCTGCCTGGCGAGCGCCTGTTTGACGGGAGCCAGCTTTTCGTCAACCACTCTGCCGATGGCGGCCTCCAGTTCGTCAACGTCGATGGCGGCAAGGGGCGGCACCCGGGTTTTTCCCGAAGCGGTGGATACCCGCCGCGGCTCCGCCGCGGGTCGGGCGGTTCGCGACAGGGCACGCAACTCCTCCGGAGAAATCTTCCAGTCGTCCTGGTGGCCTTCCCCGGCGTACAGCCGTATGTTCAAGCCATGGCCGGCGGCGAGAAATTCGTCCGGGGGCCGGAACCTGAACAATCCCTGTTCGTCAGTCGTCCCCTCGAAAATCGTCTCGCCCGTTTCAAGATCGGTGACGACGAGTTTTCCGTTTCTGACCTTCTGGCTTCTGCTGAAAGCGCATTCGATCTGGATCGCGTCGCCGTCCACGAAAGCGAACACGTTAACTTTGTGCGCCAGGCAGCGTTCGGAAAAAGCCAGGAACGCGGCAAAGGAGGCGACGGCGAACAAATGGCGTTTCATGAAGAATCTCCCTTTGCGGACCCGCCCCCGAAGCGCAGCAGTTCGGGACGATTTTTGGCAATAAAGGCGATTATCAAGGCCGTGACGCAGCCCTCCGCCGCCATGACGGGAATATGGGCCAGGAAGAGGATTTTCGCGGAAGTCCAAAAGCCTTCGTCGGTGAATCCCAGGGCCAGCGCCGTACACAAGGCCGCGCCGGCAACCGACAAGGCGCCGCTGCAGAAGGCGCCGAACATGCGGCGGACGCCGGCCACGCCGAAAAAGCCGCGGAACAAGTAGTGGCAGACAAGAGCCGGAAAGGCCATGTCGAAGACGTTTACCCCAAGCACGGCGACGCCGCCATACGAGAAAAGTATCGCCTGCAGTAATAGCGCGACAAGGAGGGAGGGAAAAACGGCCCAGCCCAGAAACAGGCCGAGGAGGCCGTTGAGAATCAAGTGCACGCTCCCCGGTCCAAGCGGCACGCGGACCAGGGAGCCCACAAAAAACACGGAAGACAGGACGGCTGCGGTCGTAAGGCGGGAATAATCGGCTTTTCGCAGGCCGATGCCGGTTCCGATGGCGGTCAGGACAATGCCGCCGCCAAGAACCGCCGGCGAAAGAACTCCCTCGGAGATGTGCATCGCGCCGCCTTTTCGCGAAAACGACGATTATTTCAAGACGGGAGAAACGAATTCCATCCACAGGACCGCGCCAAGCTCGACATCCTTGGCTTCGCCCTCATGCGGCATTTTCCCGTCGGCCGTATTCAGCGCGGCAAACCCCCACCAGCCGGCGAAGGGAATCCCATAGGCGAAGACGCCGTTTTCATCGGCCTTGATCACCTGCGTTACCATGTACTCGTTCGGGGCGGCATACACCCCGTCCCGGTTATAATATTCGACCTCGACTTCGGCGCCGGGCACCGGCTCGCCATCGAGCAAAACCCGGCCCTGGAACAGATTTCCCGCATAGTTTCCGAACGGCCTGGTCAGCGGAACGATTTCCGTCTTCAATCCGATCGGCTCGTCCCAGCCTTCCTCTTCCCCGAACGCCGCCACATAACTTTTGGTGTAATGAATGATAAAACAGTCCTCGGCCGGTTCCCAGTACGGTTCTGGTTCCATGACAAACGCGTAGACTCCCGGCCGCCTGACCGTATACTGCGCCTTCCATGCGTCGTGTTCCATGATTGAGGCCGCCTGCAAGGCGGCGTCGATATCCTCGGTCCTGCCGTCGACGACGACCTGGACGACCTTGGGCCTGGCCAGGGGCATGCCGTTCATTTCCATGGGATGACTGAAGGACAGTTCCACGGTTATAGTCGCGTCGTCCTGATCTTCCACGACAGGAGTCGAGGGAATGACCATTCCGAAATGCGCCAGAACCTGGCCGGAACACGCAAACAGGGAAAGAAGTGCCGCGAGACAGAGTTTTCGCATGGTGAAATCCCTTTCCTCAAAGAAGAGTAAAACGCCCGCGCGGGCGCAAAGATATCATCCTTCCGCCCTTCATGGGGTTTTGATCCGCAAGGGAATACGAAAACACCGCTACGCCTTCTGGCGCGGGATATGCTGGAACGCCAGCGTTACTGCCGCAGACCTTCGTAGCCTGGATTTTTCGTCATGATAGCGTGCGCGATTCGCGTGTCAACTGTTATTCTCTCCGCAACGGCATTTTCCAGGAAATCCAAGAGTAGGCGTTCACGGACCCAAAAATCGTTCTGGAGGGATTTTTATCCATTTGTTTTTTGAAGGCCCGGGCCCGCTTTGGAAGCCGGGGCGGATCGCCAATCAGGCAAACCGTTCCACTTGCACCCCGCCGCCTTCGATAATCCCATACCAGCCGTCCAGCCAAGCCGGGATTGCCTCAATTTTCCCAATTCGCCCGGAAAAGGGGATATCCCGGCTGAAACGGGTGTGGACATGGCCGCAAATCAGGAGATCGGCTCCTTTCGCGACTTCGTTGACCAGGGCGGGTCCGGACAGCATTTTCTCCGGGAGGCGCGAGGCGGCGCGAACGCCAGTCCGGCCCTGTTCCAGGGAAATCATCGGTTCCATCAGCCACCATGGGGTTCGAAGGAAAACCTGCCGTCCGATTGGACCCTGAAGCAGCCAGCGAAACAGCATGAACAGCCGATCTCCGGAACAGAGGGAATCGCCATGCAGGCAAACAATGGTTTTGCCGGCCTGGTGCAGGCGATAGTGCGCCCCATGCGGCTCGATGCCGAAATCGGCCAGACGGGATACGGTGAACCCGCTTTTCAAGTTGAAAAAACCCGTATGCCTGATGATGGAATCGACTCCCAGACCTTCCCCCACCACGAAGTCGCGGTTGCCGCAGACATGATGGATTGCGAGACCCTGATCCGCCGCCGACTTGAACAGGGAGAGGGCCGCAAGGTAATCGCCCACGAACCGCCCGCGCCGTTCAAACCAGAAATTGAAAGTATCGCCCAAAAGAATCAGCCGGGAGGCTTTGCCCTCGATTGTGGAAAGAAATGCGGCCAGGCGTTTGTTTTCCTCAATTGCCAGGTGCCGGGCGCTTGCGCCGGGCGCATCCAGTGGTTTCAGGTGCATATCGGCCAGAACATATGCTCGATCTTCAGGCGACATGCAGGGCATCCCGTTTTTCTGTGGCAATTTCCGGCCGATTCCAGAAAATATTAATCAATTATTGTCGGTTTTATTCTGGGGGTCAACCGAATTCCCCATATCAACACATGCAAGGAGACGCGGTCAATGAGCGAAAAGGAGAATCCGAACGTTTCGGCCGTCGACGGCTCGACGCCTGAAACGCCTGGACCCCGGACACTTCCAGAAGGGGTGTCCCTTTGTACTTTCGACGATTTTGCCAGGATACGCCTTGCCGTCGCCGAGATCATCCGGGCCGAACCGCATCCCAATGCCGACAAGCTTGTTAAATTGCAAATACGGCTGGGCGAACGAGTCAAGCAGATTTGCGCCGGCATCCGGGCATACTACCGCCCGGAAGAACTGCTTGGCAAGCGCATCGTGGTGGTGGACAACCTGGCGCCGCGAAAACTCCGCGGCGAGACGTCGGAAGGCATGTTGCTGGCAGTTCGGGGACCCCAGGACACCCTGTCCCTCGTTACCGTCGACAAGCCGGACTTCCCGAGCGGCGGCCAGGTGTCCTGATGACGAAACAACGCGGCCTGGGCCGCGGCCTTGCCAGCCTTATCGGCCCGTCCGGACCAAAACGCGATTCCGGCGCTGTCGCCGCCGATGCGGTCTGGGAGTTGGCTGTCGAAAAGATCGCCGTCTCTCCCTCGCAGCCACGCAAGCGCTTCGATCCGGGCGAGTTGAACAATCTGGCGCAATCCATCAAGGATCACGGCCTTATGGAGCCGCTGGTGGTGCGCCGCCTGGAGGGTGGCGCCTATCGTCTCATCGCCGGCGAGCGCCGCCTCAGGGCGATTCGCGACATTCTCAAATTCCCCGTCGCCCTGGTCCGGCTCATGAATACAGCCGATGACGCCGGCGCATACCTGCTGACCCTGGAGGAGAATCTCCAACGCGCCGATCTCAATCCCATTGAGGAAGCGGCCGCCTATGCCGAATTGCGGGACGGCCTTGGGATGACCCAGGAGGAGATAGCCGGACGACTCCACATTTCCCGCTCGAAAGTTGCCAACGCTCTGCGCATGTTTGCTCTTCCCGAGGAAGTGAAGGAATTGGTTCGGGAAGGAAAATTGGACGGGAGCAAGGCCAAGGCAATTGCCGGCCTGGACAATCCCATAGAGCAAATCCGCCTCGCCCGTCAGGCGGCAGAGGGCGGATTGAACGCCCGGGAGGTGGAACGCGCCGTTTCCGGCAACCGGAAATCGGCCGGATCCGGAGGGCGGGGACAACGGAAAGACGTCAACATCGAATCCCTGGAGGAACGATTGCGGCACTATTTCGGCTCCAAGGTGACAATCTCTGATCGGAATGGCCGAGGCAGAATCATCATCGACTACTTTTCGGTGGGAGAGGCGCAACGCATTCTTGATCTGATAGGGCTGCCGCCGGAATAGCCGGCTGCCGTTCCGGATGGGGGAAGATTTTCCATGCAGGGGAACGTCACCACCGCCATCATTTTCACCTTGCTGGCCGGTTTGTCCACCGGTTTCGGCAGCGCCATGGGATTTTTCGCCAAGCGTACGAATACCCGTTTTCTTGCCGGATCGCTCGGTTTTTCGGCCGGCGTCATGATCTACGTTTCCTTCGTCGAACTTCTCGCAGGTTCGATTCGTGATTTGGGTGTGGCGCTGGCCGATCCGGCCGCCGGTCGCCTGTATGCGGTAAGCGCCTTTTTTGCCGGCATTTTCCTTATCGCCCTTATCGATTGGCTGGTCCCGGAGGCGGAGAATCCGCATGAGGCCAAGACAGTCGAGGACATGCGTTCAGGCGCCGGCGAGGAGGCGGACGGACACCTTCTCCGGATGGGCACCATGACCGCCCTGGCCATTGGCATCCATAACTTTCCGGAAGGACTGGCCACCTTCATGTCGACGCTCCAGGACACCAGCCTTGGCTTCTCCATCGCCGTGGCGGTGGCCATCCACAACATTCCGGAGGGGATCGCGGTCTCCGCCCCGATATACTACGCCACCGGCAGTCGCCGGTCGGCCTTCATCTGGTCGTTCATTTCCGGCCTCGCCGAGCCATTGGGCGCGTTGATGGGGTATGTCGCCCTCCGGCATTTCATGTCGCCTGTCGTCACCGGCCTGATCCTGGCCGGAGTGGCCGGCATCATGGTGTATATCTCGCTGGACGAGCTCCTGCCCGCGGCCGAAAAGTACGGCGAACACCATCTCTCCATCTACGGAGCCATCCTGGGGATGCTGGTCATGGCCGCCAGCCTGCTCTTGCTGGGATGAAAGCCTGGGGATGTCACGCTGTGGAGAAGGCGACGGGATCAAGGCCGAGTTGCCGGGATCGGTAGGCGATGATTCGCGGGGTGGTGCCAAGCAGTCCGGCCGCCTGGCTTAGGTTGCCGCGAGTGGCTCGTAACGCCTCGGCAATCAGGCCGCGCTCGAAGCTTTCCACCTGGGATTTGAAATCCATCCTGGCGCCGGGCTCGTCCGCGGGAAAACGCAGGCTTGCCGGCAGATGTTCCACTCCGATGGATGAGCCGTTGGCGAGGATGACGGCATGTTCGATGCAGTTCTCCAGTTCCCGGACGTTTCCTGGCCAGGCGTGGCGGCTGAGGATGTCCATCACTTCCGGAGATATGGAGACGATGCGTTTGCCGGCGTTTCTTGCATACTTGTCCAGAAAGAATTCGGCCAGGAGCGGAATGTCCGACTGGCGCCGGCGCAGGGGCAGGAGGTAGATGGGAAAGACGTTGATGCGGTAGAAGAGATCGCTTCGGAAGCGCCCTTCCCGGG
Source organism: Planctomycetota bacterium (assembly GCA_031278535.1). Classification (GTDB taxonomy): domain Bacteria; phylum Planctomycetota; class SZUA-567; order SZUA-567; family SZUA-567; genus JAJBSZ01. Next base: position 7,013 of record JAITKH010000265.1, read on the forward strand.
CCATGGCGAAGAGATCCCGGTGCGTGGCGGCTATAACCCTGACGTCGATCTTGATGGTTTCGCGGCCGCCAACCCGCTCGAATTCGCGCTCCTGCAGGACCCGGAGCAGCTTGACCTGCATGAGTTGGGATATGTCGCCGATTTCATCCAGGAAAATGGTGCCTCCGTCAGCCTGCTCGAAACGGCCCTGTCGTCTTGCCACCGCGCCGGTGAAGGCGCCCTTTTCATGGCCGAAGAGTTCGCTTTCGATGAGCGATTCGGGAAGGGCGGCGCAATTTACCTTGACGAAAGGCTTGTCCGCCCGATCGCCGTTGTAATGGAGCGCCTCCGCCACCAGTTCCTTCCCGGTACCGGTCTCCCCGTTGACAAGCACGGTTGAACGGCTGGACGCCGCCTGGGCTATCTGGTCGAAGACAATGCGCATCTCCCGCGACTTGCCGATGATGTTCCGGGGAGCGACCCTGTTTTTCAGCCTTCCCCGCAGTCGTTCGTTCTCGTCGGCCAGGGCGGCATGGCTTTCGCGGGCTTCGCGCCGCAAGCGGATGGCTTGCGCCAGCATTGCCGCCACCGTGCCAAGGAGTCGGGCGCATTCCCATAACTCGTTCTCCGGGCGGATGGCGCCGTGCATGGAAATGGTTCCGAGAATCTCCTTGCCGATGATTACCGGGACGCAGACGAAAGACGAATCCCCGCGGCGGCAGCCTTGGGTGGTGCGGGCGAGAAAATCCGGGCAATCGGCGATGGAGGGTATGACAGCCGGCCGGCCGGTCGCCGCCACCTTGCCGGTCACGCCTTCGCCGAGGCGGTACCGGCCGCGTACAATCTGCTCGCTGGTGAGATCGGCCGCCAGATCGATTGACACCTGTCCCGCCCCGCTGTCCAGAAGGGCCAGAGTGATATGGCGCATGTTGAGGTGCGATTCAAGCAGTTTCAGTGCGGGCATTACCGCTCCGGCCGGATTCGGGGCGTCGGCCATGACGGCGGCAATCCGGTTGAGCGCCTCCAATTCGTCGTAGCGCCGATCGCGGGCGGGGCGGGGCGATTCCATGGGCGGGAGCGTCCTTCGTGCGCAGGTTCAGATTCCGGCCAAAAATTCTTGTCGTAATCGGTTGAACTCGTCCCGTTGCCTGCGGAGAATTCTCGGCGCTTCCAGGTGGTAGGGGCATCGTTGCACGCAGTCCCGGCAATTCACGCAATCGCCGATGCGGGCGACTTGTTTCAGGCGGGCCTCGTTAAACTGGCTGCCCTCGACGTTCCTTTTCACAAAGTAGGATATGCGCATCATGATGGGGAGATCGATCCCCGCCTGGCAGGGAAGGCAATAGCCGCAACCGCGGCAAAATTCGTCCCCCAATTCCTGGCGCACCTTTTCAATTTCCTCCTGCATTGCGGAAGTGAACGGCTCCCGCTTTTCCGCCAGGGAAAGGAATTGCTCCAATTCCTCCGTTTTTTCCAGCCCCCATATCGGTACGATATGGGGATACTGGTTCAGGAAGGAGAAGGCCAGACGCCCGTCCGGCAGCATGCCGCCGCACATGGCTTTCATGGCGATGACGCCGACATCCAAATCCCGGCAGCGGAAGGTCATGTCGATTTCCTCGCGCGAGGAAAGAACGGAAAGGGGAAACGGGAGGGTATCGAAACCGCCGCTTTCGATGGCTTGGCGGGCGCGGCCGAGGTGATGGTTGGTCACGCCGATGAAACGGATCTTCCCGGCTTTTTTCGCTTCCTGCATGGCCTGGTAAACGCCGTTTTCCTGGAAATTGTCCAGGTTGGCCGGATTGTGCCATTGGTAAAGATCGATGTAGTCGGTGCGGAGGCGGCGCAGGCTTTCCTCCAATTGTTCCAGGCAGTTCTCGCGGCTGTCGGCCATGGCTTTGGTTGCCAGGATTATCCGGCCGCGCGGAACGCCGGCGAAGGCGGAGCCGAGCTTTGCTTCGCTGTCGCCGTAAACGTGGGCGGTGTCGAAGAAATCGACCCCGGCTTCGAAAGCGCGGCGGATCAAGGCCGCCGCATCCGCCATGGTACGGCGCTGGATGGGGATGCATCCCATGGCAATCCGCGAAACCATGAGCCCGGTGCGGCCGAGTCTCGTCTTTTCCATCCGCGTTCCTTTTATTTTCCGGAATTCTTGTAGGCGACGCGGCGATCCGGGGTGAGGACGAAACCGGAAAGGGCCAGTTTCATTCCCTCCTCGAAACCGAGATCGACCCGTTGAACCAGCCGCCGCGGCACAATCAGGGTATTCCCTCCCATCTGAAAACAGAAAGGAAGAATGACCACCACGTCGTCCCCGTCTCCCAGATTTCCCGGCACGTTGTCAAGCGAATCGCGGGTCACGTAGCCGAAGAGCCTGATTTCCGGCGTCAGGTTCACCAGCACCATGTAGTTATTGCTTCGAAGCCGCTTCTCCGGGTTAAAGAAATCGATAGTCTCCTTGACGCTGGAATAAAGCTGCTTGATCACGGGTATCCGTGAAAGGAGCGCTTCGCCCCAGGACA
>JAITKH010000298.1 GCA_031278535.1 Planctomycetota bacterium
CCATCAGATTCAACTCCGAGTCGATCGCCACCTTCTCAATGACAGGATTGGCGAGGATGCGGAGTACGGCGGTGTATAAAACGCTTTTGGAAACCGGACCGTTGAAAATGTAGCGCCAGCCCAGGCGGATTTGATCGACCTTAAGGCCAAGGGCGGCCGTCACTTTTAGTGCCGAGGTTTCGGAAGGCTCCATCACCCCGGAACGGCGGGCAATTTCGATCATGTGTTCCAGGCTGCCAAGTTCGGGAAAAACCGTTTGGTTGACCGAGAACATCTCCAAAACCGGATCGGTCAGGAGTTCGCCCGCAATCCGATCGATATCGAGATAGGTCAGATTGCCGCGAATGGCGTAAATCCGGCTGGATCGGGCGCTGGTAAGCTGGGAAAGCCCGTATTCCCGGAGTTCATGCAGGGCATTCCGGGCTTCAATGTCGTCTTCGGTGTTCTGGGTGGCGACCTCGACGCGAAAGACGGCTTGTTCCCGATCAGAGGATCCGGCGTATTTCTGCATGGAATCGTCCATTCAAAAAATATCCCCAACGGCCACCACCGGCCTGAACCTCACATAATCGTCCCGGCAGCCCGGCTTGTCAAATCAAAATTTGCCTCTTCCTCCCTGTCGATCATCCTCGTCCGCCCTATCCATCCCCTTTCGGTTTGAAATCATATTTTGCGCCGGGAAATGTACAAAAAGGTTGTTCGCTCCCGATCAGGATCGTATAATATACTCTTGCGGGGTGGAATTGTGAAAACAATTCCCCTGGAGTGAAATTACAATTTCACGCCGCCGGCAGTATATAAATGTCGCAAGCGTTCACGGCTCAAAAAAGTTGCTTTGCAGGGATTTTTTAACCATTTGTTTTCAAAGCTCACAAGATGTTGCTAGAAATCGGGCGTTTCCGGACATTTTTGCACTCAAAAACCCTTGAAAACAGGCTTTCCCGACCCGTGAACGCCTACTAAATGTCAATGCGCCGGTTTGACGGGAATTTTGTTATGACAGCATCTCGGGAATTCGACATGATTTCCAAATTGCGGATGCCGGCTTTGATTGTGGCTGTCCTGATTTTCCGGCCGGCCATTTCGGCGGAAACGGTGCGTGGACGGCAGTTCAGCGGAGAAGTTGTCGTCGGCGCCACCTTTTCCCTTACCGGTTTCTTCGATTATTACGGACAATCATCCTATTACGGCGCTATTACCCGCGTGAAACAGATTAACGAAGCCGGCGGCATAAACGGCAAGAAACTGGTCATCGAGTGGCGGGACAATCGGGGCGATCCCAAGAAGGCGGCTCGGGACGTCGAGGAACTGGTCGGCAAATTTTCCGTTTCGGCCATCATCGGGCCGTTGTATTCCAATTCCGTCATCGCCGTGAATCCGGTGGCGACAAGGCTTGGCGTCCCCATCGTCACTCCTCTTGCCGACATCAATATGGATGCGGTCTCCTATCCCTGGGTTTTTCGGATAAGTTCCAGCAACACCAGCCAAGTCACCGCCCTCGTGAATTTCCAAATCGAGAAATACGGCTCCAAAACCTGCGCCATAATATACGACGGTTCCGACATTTCCTGCAGCGAGTATGCCAAGGTTTTCCACGAAAAATTCACCGCCAGGGGAGGGACGGTGATAGGAGGCCTCAGTTTCATGACGGTGGACGGGAAAAAAGATTATGAAACCCCTCTCCGGACCCTGTCGGAAATGAAGCCGGACTTTATTTTCGCCCCCTGTTATGCCTCCGAGGCGACGGAATTGATCTACACCAGCCACAGCATGGGCTTCACCAACCGTTTCTGCGGCCCTGAACTCTGGGACAACGAGTTGCTGTTCATCGGCGCCGGGGTGGGCCTTGTCGGTTCATGCTTCGCCAGTGCCCTCCTTGAAGAATCGTTCCGCTACCGTCCGCTTCAGACTTTCATAAGCGCGATTCGCGAGGCCGGCATGGATGAACCGGACGCCCAGGCCGCCAGCGCGTATGACGCGGTTTCGATGCTGGCCGTGGCAATGGAAAACGGGGAATACCCTGAAATGGTCCGGGAAAGCTTGTCAAACATGAAAAACATGAACATGGTCACCGGGCGGGCAACCATGGACGAAAATCACAACGTCATTAAACCGGTATTGATCCGGGTCGTTGAAAGAAAAGGTGATCGGCTGGTGCCGGTATACGCCGACCGGTACGATCCGTAGCGGCCTGAAAAGGTTGGCGTTGCGGGCGCCGAAATCCACCCGCGCCGGAATCGGCCTCAACCGCCGAAGGGGAATTCACTTCCCCGAAGGCTGAAGCTGACAAACCGGGAGCGTCCGCCAAGTCTGCACCAAAGATGCGGATTTGGCGAAGCGGGCGAACGCCGCGGTGTCCGGTTCGAGAGAAATGGGAAAAAAGGAGGAGGGATCATGGGGAAAAAATATACGATTTCATTCATTGCCGCGGCCTCCCTGCTTTTGCTGGCAGGCGTTTTCCCGCCGGCGATGGCGGGCAGTCCGACGGCGCCGGAAGACTGGCGTTCCGGCATCGGCCTGTCGAAGTTGTCCGATCCCGAAGCCGCCGCCAATGAAGCCGCCGGCGAGGCCAAGGCGGGGCTCGCCGGGGCCGCCGCCAAATTCGTGTTCGTCGGCGCCGCCAAGCCCCAGGTTACGCCAGAATTGATCGAGGGGATAAAGAAGCATTTTCCGGTTGACGTTATCTACGGCTGCGAGGTAACCAGCCCCCTGGTGGCGGAAAGCAATTTTCCCGACGCCCCCACCATCGACATTCCAGCCGGCGTCATGGTTTGGGCACTGGGAGGCGATATCGATCTGGAAATCTTCACTGTATCGACAGACCGCGATTCCGATATCCCTTATGAGGACGCCGGCATCGAACTGGGCCAGGCAATCAAGCCCTATATGGAAGGATTGCGCCAGCCCGGGAAGATCATTTTTACCTTCGGGGATCAATACAACGGCAGCAACAAAGATTTCGTCGTCGGGTTGAATAAAGGCCTGGGCGAAACCTACGCCATTGTCGGCGCCGCCGCCGGCAACCAGGAGGCGAAGGAAATCATCAGGGGAGAGATCGTCGCTTCCATGGACATAGCGGTGGCGATCGGCGGCACTTTTCGCCTTGGACAGGCGCTTCAGGGCGGGACCCATTCCCCCGAAACGGCAGACAAGGTCATGACCGACGCCGTGAACCAGAGAGGCGGCCAGTCTCCCTTCTTCGCCATGGTTTTCAACTGCCGCCGCCGCCGCCAGGGCATGATTGAGCGCGGACAGCTGGCCGAAGAACTGGATGCGATACGTTCCCGTCTGCCCGGCGTCGAATTCTTCGGATTCTACGGTCCGGGCGAGGTTGGATCGGAAAAGCCGGGAGATCCGGCCAAGGGCGTGGGCTTTACGGTAACGACGGCGGTCTTTTTCCCCGTGACATGATTGGCCGGTCGAAGCGGCCTCCCTTCTTCTCGACAGCAATGTCCGCCGGGATCGGAAGTTCGGCGGGACAACGGAAAGGAAGGTCCGCGGCATATGCGCGAGTATTTGCTCCTGAATCCCGACGACGACGTAGGCGTGGCCCTGACCGGACTCAAGGCCGGCCAAAGAATTGATTTGCCCGGCGACCCGGTTCTCCGCGACGATATTCCGGCCGGGCACAAGTTCGCCGTTAGGACCGTCGCCAAAGATTCGCCGGTGCGTAAATACGGCCTGCCCATCGGCGTTGCCGACCAGGACATCCCTGCCGGCGCCTGTGTACACGTCCACAATGTCCGGACCAATCTGGCCGGAGAAGAGAACTACGCGTACCGCCCGGCGGCCGGCCCCCTCCCCGCCTTTCCCTTCCCGGAAATTCCCCGCTTCCAGGGCTATGTCCGTCCTTCCGGCCGCGTCGGCATCCGAAACGAGGTGTGGATCATTCCCACCGTCGGTTGCGTCAACCATCAGGCCTGTCGGCTGGCGGAACTGGCCGATTCCCGGAAATTCCCGGGAGTGGAACGGATTGTCGCCTTTCCCCATCCTTACGGCTGCAGCCAATTGGGGGAGGATCACGAAAATACCCGGAACGTCCTCGCCAATTTGGCGCGTCATCCCAACACCGGCGGAGTTTTGTTCATTGGATTGGGCTGCGAAAACAACGTCATGGCCGACTTCGTCAGGCTGGTGGAATCCCGTCCCGGCCATTGCGCCAATTTCCGTTGCCTTATAGCCCAGGACGCCGGAGACGAAATTGCCGAAGGATTGCGGCTGCTGGACGGCATCATGGCCGGGGCGGCCGGCGCCGTCCGTACCGAAGCGCCGGTTTCGACCCTTTGCGTCGGCATGAAATGCGGCGCTTCCGACGGCCTCTCGGGCGTGACCGCCAATCCTCTCCTCGGCGCTTTCTCGGATTGGCTGGTTGATCGGGGCGGCATGACCGTGCTTACCGAGGTGCCGGAGATGTTCGGAGCGGAGCGGGAACTTCTCAATCGCGCCGCGAATGAGGATGTTTTCCGGCGCGGCGTCGGCATGATTAACGATTTCAAGCGGTATTTCCTCCGCCACGGCCAGGCAATTTATGAAAATCCTTCGCCGGGAAACAAGGACGGCGGCATCACCACCCTGGAGGACAAATCCATAGGATGCGTACAGAAAGGCGGTTCCCGACTGGTGACGGACGTCCTGCCCTACGGCGGGGCGGTCACGCAGCCCGGCGTGAGCCTCCTTTCCGGCCCTGGAAACGATTTGGTGTCGGTTTCGGAGATGGCGGCCGCGGGGGCGCAAATCATCCTTTTCAGCACCGGGCGCGGAAACGCCCTGGGCGGCCCGGTCCCGGTGATCAAGGTATCCTCGAATGGGGAACTGGCCCGACGCAAACCCCACTGGATAGATTACGACGCCAGTCCCCTGGCAACCGGCCGGCCGATGCCGGAAGTGCTGGCCGGCTTGACGGAACTGGTACTTGATGTGGCGGCGGGCCATTCAACCCGGAGCGAGGAAAACGGTTTCCACGATTTCGCCATTTTCAAGGACGGCGTAACGCTGTGACCGGCGCCATCCCTTTTCAGGGAGCCGGAAACGGAGCCGACCGCATGAAGAGATCGTATTCCAACACCAGGCGCTCCGGCGTTTCCAATTCCAGGAAGATGGCGTACGTCGCTCCTCCATCCGGGGTCTTTTTGACGTTTCTCACTTCCAGGAAGGCCCTTTCCCCCGCGGCGTAATCGCGCTTCGCCATTTCCACCCTGAGGCAGTCGCAGGAAACGGCGATAAAACGGATCCGTATCGCCGCCATTTCCGGCCGAATCACCTCGATCACTTGCGATCCGGCCCAATCGCCGCTATAATGGCGGCCTGCCTGATCGATGGCCGGCCTGAGGAAAAAACCCTCCATCCTCGGAGTGGGCGCCATAAGGCCAGGCAAGGCCGCGAGGCCCGGATCGGCGGCGCCGGATCGACCTTGGTCCGTCAGGCGCGGACAGCCCGCCGCCAGGACGAACGCCAAGCAAACAAAGCACGTTGTTTTTGACGGCATCGCGGACTCCTTCGCTTTTTGACCGGTCGAGACATCCGGCCGGACAGGAAAGGATGAAGTATACGCCAGACAATTGGAAAGCGCCAGACATGCCCGGGTAAACAAGAGAGCCAGCCGGAAAAAAGACTGTCGCGAAGGAGACTGGAACAAGATGCCCACAATGCGAAAATCGTTTATTCAGCCGAATGCCGCCGTCACTGTCGGCCTGGCCCTGCTTTTGGCTTGCCCGATTGCCTGGTCCGCCTCCGGCGGAAAATCGCCCCCGAAGCCGTTCATGATGTATTTCTACAATCCCTCCTGCCGTCTCTGCACCGCCAGCAACGAGACGGTGGGGAAAGTGGAAAAGAAATATGAAGGCGTTATGGGGCACCAGCGTTTCAACATAGCCGACAACGAAACGGGAGCCGACAATGTCCTTTACATGTTCGAACTTCTGGACGAGTTGGAGGTTCCGGACGACGGCAACATCACCCTGGTCGTTTTCCTCGGGCTTCTTGACGCCGGCGCGGCAGGCCAAGCGGTATTTCTTCCAAAGCGGGTATTGGTGGAAGGCGACAACATTATCGCCAACCTGGAGAGGGAAGCGGCGGACTTTCTTGCGGATCCACTGGCGTGGAAAGGGGGGACGCTTGGCGACAGCCGCCAGGCGTCGTTTTTTTCCCCTACTGCGTTAGCTTCCGCCCCGCCGGAAGAAGACCCGGAACCGGCAATCGATCCGGGCGCAAGACCGAGTCTCCAGGGCGGAGGCGGGACGTCCCGGGCCCAAGCCAGGCTCCGTTTCGGCGCGATCAGCCTGGCAGCCCTGGCCGACAGCGTCAATCCCTGCGCCTTCGCCACCATCATCATCCTCGTCTCCATGATGTCCAGCGCCAAGCGTACCCGCCGGGAAATCGTGGCGGTCTGCCTGTCCTTCACCGCCTCGGTCTATCTCACGTACTTCGCCATCGGGCTGTTCCTCTGGAGAGTCATAGCCGAAATCAACCGGCGAGGCGGCTGGTTTCTCTTCGCCGCCGATTTGATTTATTACGCCGCCTTCGGCCTCTGCGCCGTTTTCGCCCTCCTCAGCCTCCGCGACGCCTGGCTCCTGTTCCGGGGCCGGGAGCCGGAGGAGATGGCGCTCAAACTTCCCGCCGCCTTCAAGACGCGGATCAATCTCGCCATGGCCAGAGGCGTCCGCGCCTCGTGGCTGGCGGCAGGAGTCTTCACCGCCGGCGTCACCGTCTCTTTTCTCGAGGCCGCCTGCACCGGTCAGGTGTATCTTCCCACCATCATTTCCATCGCGAGGATCGGTTTCTGGCATTCGTTCGCCATCCTCGCCTGGTATAACCTTCTCTTCATCCTCCCGCTTCTGATCATTTTCGGACTGGTCCTCTGGGGGACGACCAGCAGGCAATTGGGGGATTTCTTCAAGCGGAACATGGCCTGGAGCAAGGTGACGCTCGGTATGGTCTTTGTCGCCATGGGCGTCGTCCTTTGGTTCCAGATGTATTGGCCGCCCGGCTACCGCGGCGGTTGAGGAGCGCGCATGGGAAGCGGAAACGGCCTGCCCGTCCACATCGCCTTCATCATGGACGGCAATGGCCGCTGGGCCGAAGCGAAGCGGCTTCCGCGCGCCATGGGACACCGGGCAGGCGCGCAAACCGTTCGGCGCGTGACCGCTTTCGCCCGCCGCCGGGGCATTCCCTTTCTCACCTTGTACGCTTTCTCGACGGAGAACTGGTCCCGTCCGCGCGGGGAAGTCGATGCCCTGATGGAACTCCTGTCCGCCTTTCTTGACGACGAGCTTCCCACGCTCCTGGAAAACGATATCCGGCTGCGGATGCTGGGGGACCCGGCCGCCATTCCTTCCGCCACGAGGGAACGGCTGGCCCTGGTCCAGGAAAAAACGGCCGGATTGAAGGGCATGACGCTTTCCCTCGCCGTCAATTACGGGGGCCGGGACGAGATCGTCAGGGCGGCGCGGCGGGCCGCGGGCGGACTTGCCGCCGCCGGCCGTTCCCCGGAGAGCCTGGATCGGGAATTTTTCGAGTCTTTCCTGGATACGGCGGGGATGCCGGATCCGGACCTGGTGATACGCACCGCCGGCGAAAAACGCCTGTCCAACTTCCTCGTCTGGCAATCGGCTTACGCCGAGCTGTATTTCACCCCGCGGACATGGCCCGATTTCTCCGACGCGGATTTTGAGGCCGCGCTGGACGAATATGAAAAACGGATCAGGAAATTCGGGAGTTGAACGATGGAGGCCGACAAGGCTGGAACTGGGATGGGCGGAGGCGGAAGGACGGCGGGAACGCAGATAAAACGGCGCGTCCGGATCCGGAACCTGGTTCTCCGGTCCTTTTCCTCCCTGTCGATTCTCTGCCTGATGTACCTGGCCCTGTACTGCGACACCCGCCATGGCGACTCCGGAGGGTGGGCCTGGGCCGTCCTCGCGGCCCTGTTGTCCATCCCCGCCCTGCGGGAGTTCTATCGCCTGGCCCGGAGCTGCGGCGCCAGACCCTTTTCCGCCGCCGGATATGTTCTGGGGCCGCTCTGGATTCTCGCAATTGAATGGGAGTTATCGGGCGGATCCGCCCCAATCGGAGTGGACACCATTTTCCTGATAGCCGCGGCGATCGCGGCCATGTTGCTCCAGCTTACCCGCAGGACCAATGAAGACGCTCCCATTCATGTCGCCGCCAGCCTTTTCGGCATGGTGTACTGCGTCTTTCTTCCCGGCCTGACCCTGCGCCTGCACCATCTGGAGCTGTCGCCGGGCGGCTGGCCGGCGCACGGGATGGAATTCGTGGTGGTGTGCGTATTTGTTTCGAAGGTTGCGGACGTGGGCGCCCTGCTGATCGGCAGCCGCTGGGGCCGCCACAAGATGATCCCCCGCCTCAGTCCCGGCAAAACTTGGGAGGGGGCGGCGGGCGGCCTTGCCTTCAGCCTGCTGCTCCTGCAATTCATGATCCTGACGGAACCGAGAATGGCGCTGGCCGGTTTGGGGACGGGCAGCCAGCTGCTCCTTTCCTTCCTTTTGGCGGCCGCGGGCATGGCCGGCGACCTGATTGAATCGGCTTTCAAGCGCGGCGGCGGCCGGAAGGATGCGGGGAGGGGCATACCCGGCTTCGGTGGAATGCTCGATCTCATCGATTCGATTATTGCCGCCGCCCCGGTGATGTATCTGTTCCTTCTCGTCTGCGGCGCCAGGCAGGCGCCCTAACGGGATATGGCGTTCCTCATGGCTAACGCACGAAAATGATCCTGTTTTACAAGGGATATTCCGG
>JAITKH010000342.1 GCA_031278535.1 Planctomycetota bacterium
CCAGTTCCTCCCGGATCGAATCCATGGCGGGATTGGTGATCTGGGCGAACTGCTGGCGAAAATAGGAGAACAGCAGTTGCGGGCGCCCGGAAAGGACGGCAAGCGGGGTGTCGGCCCCCATGGATCCCACCGGTTCCGCGCCTTTCGAGGCCATCGGATCGAGAAGGATGTCGAGATCGTCGCGGGTGTAGCCGAACAGTCGCTGTCGAAAGGGAAGCGCGCCGGCATTCACCGTCATGTCCACCGGCTCCCCGAGGAATCCGGGTATCTCCAGGCGGTTTTCCTTCACCCAGCGCCGGTAGGGACGGCGGCGGGCGAGGCGGGTCTTGGCGGCGTAGTCGTCGATGAGCCTGCCGTTGCCGACGTCGGCCACCAGCATTTGCCCGGGGCGCAGCGCCCCCTTTTCCGCCACCTCGGAGGGCGGCAGATCGACCACCCCGGTTTCCGAGGCGAAGACCATGAGCCCGCCCTTGGTGACGGAGTAGCGCGCCGGCCTGAGACCGTTGCGGTCGAGGCAGGCCCCGACCCGGACGCCATCGGTGAAAACCACCGCCGCCGGACCGTCCCAGGGTTCCATCAAGCCGGCGTGGAATTCGAAAAATCCGCGCAGATCCGGCCCCATCGGGTATTTCTGGCCCCAGGCCTGGGGTATCAGCATGGCCATGACGTGATCCAGCCCCCGCCCCCCCCGGAGCAGCAGCTCGTAGGCGTTGTCGAGGCTGGCGGAGTCGCTGGTGTCGGCGTCGAGAATGGGATGGATTTTCCCGATGTCGTCGCCGAAAAGCGGCGACGAGAGCAGGCCGCTCCTGGCGTCCAGCCAGTTGCGGTTGCCGCGCAAGGTGTTGATCTCGCCGTTGTGGGCGAGCCAGCGCATGGGCTGGGCCACTCTCCAGGAGGGAAAGGTGTTGGTGCTGTAGCGCTGGTGCACCACCGTGAAGGAGGAAACGAAATCCTCCTCCCCGAGATCCGTGTAAAATTTCTCCACCTGGGCGGCGTGCATCATGCCCTTGTACACGATGGCCCTGGACGAAAGGCTGGGTATGTAGAACTTGTCCTGGTCCCGGCCGGCGGCCGCCTCCAGGCGTTTCCGGAGGACGTAGAGTTTCCTCTCCAAATCGTCCGGAAGGAATCCGGAAGCGGGAGCGACGAAGAATTGGCGGATATCCGGGACGGCGGCGGCGGCGGCCCGGCCCAAATGCTCGGGACGCGTCGGCACGTCGCGCCAGCCAAGCACCCGCCAGCCCTCGGCGGCGGCGGCGCGTTCCAGTGTCTCCGCCAGGCTTTTCCCCTCGCTTCCGCGCGGCATGAAAAACATGCCGACCCCGTATCCGCCGGGGTTCGGCAGATCGAAGGACACCGAACGGCGGTAGACCGCGTCGGGAATGCGGGAGATGATGCCCGCCCCGTCGCCGGTGTCGGAGTCGGCCCCGGCCGCTCCCCGGTGCGAAAGGTTGCACAGGGCGGCGAGGCCGATGCGAATCACCTCGTGCGATTCGCCGCCGTCGAGATTGCAAACGAAGCCGACGCCGCAGGCGTCGTGCTCTAGGGAAGAATCGTACAACCCGATCTTTTTCATGACCGCCTTCTGTTCGTCGCCAGCCGCCCGCCCGTCCGGTATCCCGAATCGGGGCCGCAACCATGCGGCGGCGGCCCCGATTCCCGCCTTTCCCGGCCAGGGGCCGGGAGAATCGACACGGAATCAAACCTTGAAGAACATCTCGCCGTAACAGGGGAAAGGCCAGACCCTGTCCGGGCAGATGGATTCCAGCTGGTCCGCCACCTCCCGCAGGGAGGCCAGGGCGACGACGACCTTTCCGGGACTTTCGGCCAGCGCCTTTTCCAGGCCGTCCATGGCGTGATACAGTTTTTCGACCAGTTCGGCCGCCCGGTTGTAGGCGGCGAGACGAACCGTGTCGTTCCGTCCGAGACTCCTGGCCGTTTCGGCGGATGCGGCAAGGGAGCTTTCCAGCTCCAGGGCCGCCGGCAGGATGAAGGTATGGGCAAGGTCCAGGGCGCAGCCTCCCTCCATCTCGACTATCTGTTTCCAGGTGTGGTGGTAGACTTCGTGGCGCGACCTGGATTCGCGCTCGCTCAGTACGCCGTATTTCTCGTACAGCGCGATGCTCTCCGGACGGATCAGGACATCCAGCGCCTCCGGGGTGGAACGGAGATTGGGAAGGCCGCGCTTCGCCGCTTCTTCCTGCCAGCTCTGGACATACCCGTCGCCGGCGTACACCACCCGCTTGTGTTTCTTCACCGCTTCCTGCAGGACGCCTTGCAGGGCGTTATGGAATTCCTTGGTGTGTCCGCCGCGGTCCGGGGCGGCTGGCTTTCCGCCCGGCAGTTTGGCGATCAGGGCGTCGAGCATCTCGTCCAGGGCGTTGGCCATCGCCAGGTTGAGAATGGTGTTGGGTTCGGAACAACTCTGGCTCGATCCTATCGCCCGGAACTCGAACTTGTTGCCGGTGAAGGCGAAGGGCGAGGTGCGGTTGCGATCGGTGACGTCGCGGGCCAGTACCGGCAGCGTGGAGATGCCAATCTCTATGCTGCCGCCCTTCTTGCTGGACGTGGCGCCGCCGGCCTCGATCTGGTCGATGATGTCTTCCAGCTGGTCGCCGAGATAGACGGAGAGGATGGCGGGAGGGGCTTCGTTGGCGCCCAGCCGGTGATCATTGCCCGCCGTGGCGACCGAAGCCCGGATGACGGCGGCATGGGTGTCGATCGCCTTGAGGGTGGCCACGACCATGAAGAGGAATTTCGCGTTCTCGTGCGGCGTGTCGCCGGGCGAGAACCAGTTCTTCCCGTCGGTGCCGACGATGGACCAGTTGTTGTGCTTGCCGGAGCCGTTGACGCCGGCGAACGGCTTTTCGTGCAGGAGGCAGACCAGGCCGTGATCCCGCGCCGTCTCCTGAAGGATTTGCATGGTGATGAGATTATGGTCCACGGACAGGTTCTGCTCCTCGAAGACCGGGGCGATCTCGAACTGGGCCGGGCTCACCTCGTTGTGGCGGGTCTTGCCGGGAACGCCCAGCCGCCAGAGGCGGGAATCGGCGTCTGACATGAATTCGAGTATCCGCGGCTTGATGCGCCCGAAGTAATGATCCTCCATCTGCTGGTGGCGGGCCGGCCTGCGGCCAAACAGGGTACGGCCGCACATGATGACGTCCGGGCGTCGATCATACAATGCCTTGTCAACCAGAAAATATTCCTGCTCGGGACCGAGGGTGGCGTAGGGACGGCTGGTTTGGGGAACAGCGAAAATCTCAGCCACACGCTTCAGCTGCTGCACCAATGCGGCCTGGGAACGAAGAAGCGGGGTCTTGAGATCGAGCGCTTCGCCGTTGTAACCGCAGAACACGCAGGGAATGCAGAGAACGGCCCGGTCGGTGCCGGCGTTGGAAACGAACGCGTGGCTGGTGGGATCCCAAGCGGTGTATCCCCTGGCCTCGAAGGTGGCCCGGATGCCGCCGGAAGGGAAGGAGGAAGCGTCCGGCTCGCCCTGGACCAGATCTTTTCCAGTGAACTGGGCGAGTACTCCGCCCTTGAAATCGGGAAAAAGGAAGGCTTCGTGTTTCTCCGCCGTACTCCCGGTCAAGGGTTGGAACCAATGGGTGAAATGGGTCGCTCCCTTCCCGATGGCCCAAGCCTTCATGCC
>JAITKH010000039.1 GCA_031278535.1 Planctomycetota bacterium
CGTGTGCTCTTCCGATCTAATTACTACTACGACGGTCACGAGCGGTTCCGGTCGAATTATTGGCGCGGGATTTGTTAATGGTAGTTATAATCCGCAGACAATCAACACAACCGGGGAAATTGTTCTGGGTAACATTACAATTAATTCCGGCACAGCCTCGCAGGTTTACGGCTTCGGTTCCGGCAATATCGTTAATGGCACGGTGGAGATTTCCGGTGTGGCAATAACAGCAAGCCAAAACATTGGCAGCGATGGCGCACTCGGAGTCGCCGTTGGCAATGGCACTAGTGGTAGTGGAGATATTGCTCTAGGCGCTAACAGCGTAATGAAAGTCAATAACGGCATCACGATTGTCCAAGGCGCCGATACCGCTGTTATAGCGACGGCGTACGGCATGGCACTATACGGGGATGTGGCTGGCACACGTAGCGTTGGGGGAGACATTGCCGTCACGGGTACCGAAGCCAAAGGCATTGGTATTTGGGGTGATATAAGCGGCGGAGGAGAAAAAGGCATCCATGTTGGAAACATTACCGTCACTGGCAAGGGTGACATAGCAGATGGCATCAACATCGATGGCAATATCAGCGGGAATGTCAGTGGCGGGAATATTACGGTGACAAATACTACTGACAGCGCCAGGGGATTCAATGCCGAGGGAAAGATAAGCGGCGACGCCACGATTGCGCTTGGCACCGTTGATGTCAGGACGGATGCTTGGGGAGCCGGCTTCAGGGTCGGCAAGGTCGGCATGGACTCCACCGATCCTGATACCTATTTGAAAGGTACCGCCGTGGACGGTAACGCCAATATTACAGTTGGCGCCATCACCGTCAGGGGCTTGACAGCGGGCACCGGTCCGGCAACCGGCTACGGTTTCAGGGGAGTAGGGGACATTATCAAGGGAAATGGCAATTCCGGCCCGAAAGTTGCCCTGGGCACAATCGACGTTACGGCGAGTGCGTGGGGCTGCGGGGTGGGGATGTATATTTATGATGACAAGAATACTAATCCGGCATCGAGCGAGGAGTTCTACTCCGTCGATGCCGGCACATTGGCGTTGAACGGAGCCATCCGGGTTGCCGCAGGTAGTCAGGGCGTTGCTAACGTTAACGCTTACGGCATTTTGGCAAAAGAATTTAAGGGGCTTGATATCGCGCACGGCATTGCGGCGACGGCAACAGGCACCAACACCACCGCATACGCAATCTATACCACCGGGGGAACGAGCGCAATAAACGTCCTGGCCGACGTGGCGATTACCGCGACCGCAGCCAATGGCACGGCGAGAGACATTCTCTTGCTGGGATCCGGCGACACACTGAACTTCAAC
Source organism: Planctomycetota bacterium (assembly GCA_031278535.1). Classification (GTDB taxonomy): domain Bacteria; phylum Planctomycetota; class SZUA-567; order SZUA-567; family SZUA-567; genus JAJBSZ01. Next base: position 1,334 of record JAITKH010000039.1, read on the forward strand.
GCCCCTACCTACAACCGGAAAATCGTGGTGGAAGGCGCCGAAAACGTGAACTTCACCGGCGCGTCCACCATTCTTCAGGCCGGTTCCAGCTTTGCCGGCACCCAAAATGTCACTGTCGGCCAAAACGCGTCGCTGACGCTCGGGGACGTTTTTACCGGTACCATGACTTCCGTCAGCGTTGCCCGAAACGCGTCGCTGACGCTGCAGGGAGACGTCAGATTTTCCGGGGCGAATTTCAGCGCCGCTTCGGGCAGCACCCTCGACTTTAGAAGCGTCGGCGGCAATCTCGCGTCTCTCTCCGCCGGGGTCGTCACTTTGGGACAAGACACCACTATAACGACTGCCGCCGGAATCAACGACGGCAGCCATACCTTCCTTTCCGGCACCACCGCGCTCAATCTCAGTTCCGGCTATATCGAGGGTCTGAACGCTCTCGGAGGTACGGCTTCGCAGAACTTGACATATGCGTACAACGGCAGGAGCCTCACTCTCAATGTCGCCAACCTGGCCACCGCCTCCGTCGGCAATATCGTCGATCGATTGGCTGCCATCGGCGTCCAGAGGCCGCGCGACGTCGTCACCGGCCCCTTCGCCGACGCGCTCTTCAAATTCACCACAGACGCCGCCATCGTCCCCGACAGTAACAGCTCCGCCGGCTTTATCGTCCAGGATGCCATGTACATCCTTGCCGGCAACACGCCTCTCAACGGCCGGGTCGCGGCGCTGACCGGCCGCGAGGGCGACGCCGTCTCCCGCGCCCTGTCCGGCGTTTCCGACGCCGCGTTCGTCGGCGTCGCCAACAACACCGCCTTCGCGGCCCAGCGCCTCATCCGCGACCGGAACGACGCCGTCCGCACCGCCATGAACAGGGCGCGTCCATTCGCCTCCTCCGACGCCCTCGCCTCCGCCATCCTCAACCCGGGATACAGCAACCGGTTCTGGGTGAGCGGCCTGGGGCTGTGGGAATACGCCGATCCCCGCGGCGGCGACCTGGGATACGAAATCACCTCCGGCGGCTTCATGACCGGCTACGACCAGGCCTTCGGCCCCGTCGTGGGCGGCGTCTCCTTCGGCTACGCCCGCGGCAGCTTCAAGGACAAGGCCGCCCTGGAAAACAATTCGCACATCGACTCCTATTCGCTCAACCTCTACGCCACCCTGAACCACCATTCCGGCGCCTTCGTCGGCGTCATGGCCGGCTACATGTATTCCGACTTCGACATGGACCGCGTCCTTTTCCTCGCCGGCAATCCGCGGGACGAAGGTTCGTACCACGCCAACACCTGGTCGCTCGGAACCCGGATCGGCTACGACTGGCGGCCGCTGCCGGACCTGACCCTGACGCCGTCCCTCGGCCTGTCCTATCACCACTCCCGCACCGGCAGGATCGCCAATACCTACATTTCGATCGATCGCCTGAAAGAGGACGCTGTCCAACTGCCCGTCGACCTGGAAGTCCGCTACGACGTTTTCGGCGGCCTCGTCAACCTGAAGGCCAACGCCGGCTACGCCTACAACATCAAGAACGACGGGGCGGAAGGCGCGCTGACCTACAACGGCATCGTCAACAGCCCGCGGGTGAGCGTCGAGGGCCGCAAGCCCGGGCGCCATACCCTGAACCTCGGCATCGGCGCGAAGGCGGTCCTGGGCCGCATCGAGGCCGGCGTCGAATACGACTATTTTGCGAAGAAGGGATACGAGGCCCATCGGGTGATGGGCACCGTCGGCATCAGCTTCTGAACCCCTGTACGGTTAGCCTTTTGGGACCGCCAGGCCGCGGCGCCATTCCCCGGCGGGGCGGCCTTCGCCCGCCGGATTCGGGCCGGCGAAGCCGGCATCGGCCAGGATTTCTTCCATGCCGGGGCCGGCGCCCCTGTCGAGCCGAATCAGGGCCTCGACGGCGCCGGCTTCCGCCGCCGTCCGGGACAGTTGGTCGAGAAGCAGCGCAGACAAGCCGGTTTTTCTCCAGCCCCGGGCGACCAGCAAAGCCGGGATTTCCGCCGCCTTTCCGCCCGGACGCCCGCGCAGCCACGCGACGCCGCACAGGCACCCCCGTACAAAGACGCCCCACCCTTCCCCCAGGCCGGAAGGATTGACCGCGGACTCCAGCCCGAACCATTCGCCGCCCTCCCGGCCGGAAGCGAGGAGCCCGTCCATGAGTTTCCTGTCGTCGGGACCGATGCGTCTGCATTCCAAATCCGCCGCATTTCCCATCCCCGTTCCTCCTGGCTAAAACGTCCCCAATCGCGAAAACATCAAAGTCGGGCGGCGAAAACAGCGATAATACTTGTAGCGGCCCGGACGACAGACGCGCCTATTGTAGCCACCGCCCGGAGCGGGGGCAAAATCTTTTGCCAGCGGATTGCGATTCGCCCATGCTGGAAGTTCGAACATATTCGCCCGACGACAAATGTTTCCGGACTCTCCGGGAACTCGGCCACTTTCCCGGTGGCCAGGCCGAGACCGAGGCGACGGCGATCATCCGCTCCGTTCGGGAAGGGACCGGCCCGGCGGCGAGGCTTTCCGAAGCGGCGATTCCGCCGGAATGCCTACGCGCCGCCCGCGACCGGGCGTCGGATGCCTTCATAACCGCCGTGACCCTGGCCCGCGTCAACCTGCGCCGCTTCCATGAGTGCCAGCGCCGGCAGGGCTATGTTCATGACGACGGCGACGGGCTGTTCCTGTCGCGGATGGTCCGGCCGCTGACGCGGGCGGGCTTGTGCCATCCGGACTCGCCGGCCGAACTCCTCATGTGCGCGGTCCCGGCCCAGGTTGCCGGGGTGGGGGAAATCGTCCTGATCCTGGATCCGGGAAACGACGCGGAAACGGATTCGGCCCTGTTGGCCGCGGCGCGGCAACTCGACATCGCTGAAGTCTACCGCCTGGATGGCCCGGCCGCGGCGGCCGTTCTGGCCCTGGGATCCGGCCCGGTGCGGAAGGCGGACAGGATCGCGGGCCGTCTGGACGCCGCCGGTATGGCGGTGGCCCGCCGGCTTTACGGAGAGGCCGCCTTTTCCGTATCCTTTGGCGGGGGTGGGGTGGCGGTGGTGGCTGACGGCGGAGCCAACGCACGGTTCATCGCTTCTGATCTCCTGGCCCAGGCGGGCCGGCGCCAATGCCCCGGCCCGCTCGCCCTCCTCGCCTCCGACAGGCCGTTGGCGGAAGCGGTGCGGATAGAGATTTCCCGGCGGCTGGACGCCGGCTCCTGTCCGGCCCGGGTAGAGGCCAACTTGAAAAACGGCGGCGGCCTCTTCGTTACCGGCAGCCTGCCCGAAGCGGTCGACGCCGCGAACCTCCTGGCGCCGGCGCGGCTGCAACTGATGACCCGCAACAACCGGGAATGCCTCGCCGAGGTGGAGAACGCCGGCTCCGTGCACCTGGGGTCCTGGTCGCCAAACAGTCCCGGAGACGCCTTTTCCGCCCTGGCGCTCGGGTTTCCGGAGACGGGGGGCGCCCGGTTTCTGTCCGGACTCGGGGTGGAGGATTTCATCCGGGAAATGCCGGTTGTCGAATACGCGCCGGATCGCCTGGCGAGGGAGGCGCGGCATATGCGGGCTCTGGCGACGGACGATTCCTTCAGTCTGCTCCCGATCGGGGAGCGCCTGGAATTTTTGGGAAGCGGATGGTGACGGCCGGGAGGGATTCCGCCCGGGCGCCGGAATTTTGAAAAAGGATGATCGCATGCCGGGCTTCATGGGATTGCGCGGGCTGGAAATCAAGGATACCCGCGAAGTGGTGTTGCACAGGCACGAGGATTTCAACCGTTTCGCGGCCGAAAAGCGCGCCATGGAAAAAGCCGATCAGGCGCTGCAGGATCGGATTGGATCGCCCCGGGGCAAGCCGGACGGGACGGAGGCCGCGGCCTCGTGGAAAGGAAACCCCGAGGTGGGCGGGATCATGACGGGGCGCGTGGCGGTCCTGACCTTCGACGACACGATCCTGACGGCGCTGAACATTTTCCTCCGGGCGAAAATCCACCACCTCCCCATTGTCGACGGTGACGGCGGCATCATCGGGGTCATATCCGATCGCGACGTACTCAGGAATTCGAGCCCCTTCTACGGCACAATCAACGAGCAGAAACGCGACAAGGAGATCATGACCCGGCGCGTAGGGATGATCATGAGCCGCAATCCCCATTGCGTCAACCCCGACACCCCGGTGCTGGAGGCGGTGCGGCTGATGCACGCGAAACACATCTCGTGTCTCCCCATAGTTGATCAGGACGGCCGCCGGCTGCTGGGCATCGTCACCTGGAAGGACGTGGTCCGCGCCATTTGTCCGGATGCGTTCGATTCCGCCCACGACAGTACGCGCCTGCGGATCGTCACGACCCTGAAGCCGACGACGGAAGAAGGCGGAACCCTGGACGCCGGCCCGGCGGGCTTCGAGACATCCGGCTCCACCCGCAGGATCGAATCGTCTCCCGGCGACGGCGCATCGTCGGGCCGGACGCCGGCCCGAAGCGGCCGGTTCACCCCGCATCCGCCCGAACCCGGCAAGGCGTGATAGGAAAGAAGATCCGGAAAGTACCATTCCGTTCAGTCTCAATCTTCGAACGGGGATGTACGGGGGGCTGCCCCAGATTTATCCGGCTTCCGCCTTCGGGGAAGCGAATTTCCAGGGAGCATCGGCGATCGATCCCGGAGCAGACGGGCTTTGACGCCCGTTAGGCTGGCCTTTTCGAGCCAGCGGATCCTTTGGCCGCCCTCGACGGAAACGCATCTAAATTCTCAATAAAACCGCCCTGGGTGAAAAACAGTGCCTGAAAATGCCATTGGACAATGTAACGTTTCTGGACCATCCTACGCAAAACGGGATTATTTAGGTACGCAAGCCTAGTGGCTGTCCTGCGTGAGGTGACTTTCTCCTTGAAATACAGGGTAATCCGCCTTATCATTTTCTCCATTCTTTTCTTGAGGGAGGATGGCTGAAATGGACAAAAATCCCCTGTCGCCGAGGAACGATTTCGTTTTCAAGAAACTCTTTGGCGAAAATGTGGCTATCCTGACCGATTTTCTGAAGGCGGTGCTGGATTTGCCGGACGACGAATACTTGCGGCTGGAGGTACTTGACCCCAGCCTGCGGGCCGAGAATGCCGGTGACAAGTATTGCGTTCTGGACGTCAAGCTGCATACCAGAAGCGGGCATGTTATTGACATCGAAATCCAGGTGGAATATCAGAAGTTCATCTGGAATCGAATCCAGTTTTACACCGCGAAGATGCTTGTGGAGCAGGCGAAGAGCGGGGACGACTACGGAAGCCTTCCGCGGGCGATAAGCATTCTGATAACCGATTTTATCCTGATTAGGGAAAATGGGGAATTTCACAACCGTTTTCGTCTTTATGACGAGAGGACGAAAACCCGTTTCCCGGGTTCCCTGGAAATCAACATTCTGGAGATTCCGAAAGTTCGCGAAATTGACGCGTCGCGATTGGGCGACTGGATGCGTTTTTTTGCGGCGAAGACAAGGGGCGACTTTATGAAACTGGCGCGAAAGAGTCCGGCTTTGGCCGAGGCGTGGGGCGTCATCAAGCGTTTGAGCGAGGACGAATCCGCCCGGATGATAGCCGAAGCCAGGGAAAAAGGCCGCAGGGACTTTGCGGCGTTCAGGGAAACCGGGCGACAGGAAGGCTTGCGGGAAGGCGAACAGAAAGGGCGACAGGAAGGCTTGCGGGAAGGCAAACGGGAAATTGTGCGGAACGCGTTGCGGGAAAAGCTGCCCCTGGAGACCATAGGGAAGCTGACCGGCCTGTCGCTTGAGGAAGTCGAACAACTTGCCCGCGGCCTTGCGGATTAAGTATGCCCGCTGCTTGCGGGGAGACAGTCAAACTGCTGGCCGGATCGACCGCGAAGAGGTACCCCGGTACCCCGGTTCCCCGGTTCCCCGGTTCTCCGGTTCATCCGGCTTCCGCCTCTGGAGAAGCGGATTCCCCTTCGGCATCCTGTAAGGGTGGTCTTTTCTGGCCGGAGGAGGGCCGAACCGCTACGCGAATATCGAAGGGGGATCATCCGGCATGGAAACCGCGACGCTGCTCTGCTCCTGCGACGACCAACCGGGCATCGTCGCCGCTCTCACCCATTTCGTGGCCGAATACCGGGGAAACATCATCGATCTCGACCAACACACCGACAGCCGCGAGAAAAAATTCTTTATGCGCCTGGTCTGGGACATCGGCGATTCCGCCCTGTCCCGCGACGAGCTTCCCTCCGCCATGGGAATGGTGGCCAAAAAATTCGTCGGCATGAAATGGCGCCTGTCCTTCGATTCGCCCTTGTCCCGGGTCGCCGTCATGGCCTCGAAGGCGCCGCATTGCCTGGCGGATCTCCTCCTTCGCCACCAGATGGGGGAGCTTCCCTGCGAAATGGCCCTGGTCCTGGCCAACCATGGGAACCTGGCCGATCTCTCCCGGCATTTCAAGATACCGTTTCATTGTGTGCCGATGGACGGGATGGATGGTGAAAGGGCGGAGGCGCAACAGATGCGCCTGCTCCGGGAAAACCGGATTGAGCTGGTGGTGCTGGCCCGCTACATGCGGATATTGGGCCCGGATTTCGTCGCCGGATGGGAAGGGAGGATCATTAACATCCACCATTCCTTCCTGCCCGCCTTCGTCGGAGCCAGGCCCTATCACCAGGCGCTTGCCAGGGGAGTGAAGATCATCGGCGCCACCGCCCATTATGTCACCGCCGATTTGGATCAGGGGCCGATAATCGCCCAGGACATCGCTCCGGTCAGCCACCGGGACGAGGTGGAGGATTTGATCCGCAAGGGGCGGGACGTCGAGCGGAAGGTATTGGGAACGGCGGTGCGCCTGCATCTGGAGCGTCGCGTCATTGTCAGCGGCAACCGCACCATCGTTTTCTGACCGGCTCTGGTGTTCCGCAAAGTCTCAATCAAAGATTG
>JAITKH010000004.1 GCA_031278535.1 Planctomycetota bacterium
CTGGTGATTTCCTCCCGGCCCGACGCCCGGGGGCTGCGGGTCGCGGCCGACGCCGGCATCCGCACCGCCGTCGTCGATTCGCACAGGTACCGCCGCTCCGCGCGCGAGGGAGAGGAGACTCCCGACTGGTTCGCCATGTCCGAAGCCGTCACCAGGGAGCTCGGCGACGCGAACTGGGACCTGGTCTGCATGGCCGGGTTCCTCTGCCGCTACTATTTCCCCGATTCCCTCCAGGGGCGCGTCCTGAACATCCACCCGGCCCTGATTCCCATGTTCTGCGGCCAGGGCATGTACGGCCCGCGCATCCACGAGGCGGTGATACGTTCGGGCGTCCGGGTCACCGGCTGTACCGTCCATTTCGCCGATCACCTGTACGATCACGGCCCCATCATCCTCCAGCGCTGCTGCCCGGTCTATTCGGGGGACATTCCCGAGGAGGTGGCGGAGCGCGTCTTCGCGGAGGAGTGCGTCGCCTACCCGACCGCCATCAACCTGATCGCCAACGGCCGGGTGCACTATTCGTCCGACCTGCCTCCCCACGTGGACGACGATCACGCCATCGACAGGTTCGGCGCCAACGACGTTTGAAAACGTCATCATCCATGTAGCCGGCCGTCTGCGCCAGGCTCCGGTCCGGCGGCTCGCGGCCGGCCAGCTTCACCTCCACCAGGCACTTTCGCCCGGCGCAGACGACGCCGATGTCCACCCGTCCCCGGCCGGCGGCCATTTCCCGCAGGATCGCCGCTCCGCCGTTCGCTACCCGTTGGAGAAAGGCCTGGAGGATACGATGCGGCGCCGCCTCCCTGTATTCGTACCGCCCCACCCGGGCGTCGGCGTTCTCCCGCCAGAATTGCCGGAACTCCTTCAGGAGCGCCGCCATGTCAAGACTCTTCCCGTCCATCCGGCGGTTGATCAGGTTCGCGGGCAATTCGGCCTGGCTGTCGAAGGTCAACGTCCGCACAATGACTTCCCGGTAAAGAGGATTGGCCGGCTTGAGCGCTCCGGCGTCGTCAATCTTCAACAACCCGAGATCCAGGCAGAATCTGGTACCGTCGCCGAACAGGGAAACCTTTTTATTCGCGCCGGCACGTATCGGCTCGATGACCTGCCGCACTCGCGGTTCCTTCAGCCGATCCGGGAGCGAGTCGATATGGGTGTCCCGCCGCCGCATCAGGGCTTCGGCCGCATTGTCGATGTGGTCTGCGGTTACGGAAAGCGAGTAGTCCCGCTTCAAGTCCTTCTCCACCACTTGCCGGGCCAGGGCATTCACCAGCCAGGGCTGCCCTTCCGTCCAATGCCATGCCCGTTCAATCGCTTCCGGCTCAAATAGTTGGTCGGTGGCCCCGGTGTGCCGGCTGTAAAGCGCGGCCACCTGCTCCGCGGTGAAATTGCCAAGGGTCGGGGTTTCGGAGACGATATTGAAGGGACTGGCCGACCCGGGCGTTTCCTGGCCCGCCCGGGCCCCCGCCTTGAAATCAACGAAGAAATTTTTCTAAAATGTTTTTTTTCAGAAAGATCTTGACATTTCCGCACATTGTTTTATCATTCAAACATAAGATTCAACCTTTCTTTCGCTGAAGAAACAACTGCCGGCTGGAAAAAACGGGCAGGCCGGCGTTGCGGTTTTGCAGTCGGGTTTGACTCTTAAAACATGGTTGCCGGTTCGTTCACGGGGCGGCATGACAGGGGAGAGAGGACAATTTCACGGCGAATTGCAAGGGAGTGTACTCCATTTCGGCGTTGTAATTTTGGGAGGAGAGAAAAATGAGGATGCTGCGTTTTGCGGGGTGCGCCGCGATTGCGGCGATGTGGTGCGCAACCCTGCCCGCCATCGATCTGGCGGAAATCGAGGCCAAGCTGGCGGCGCAGGACGCCCAATTGGCGGAACAGAACGACGTCATCAACGATCTCAAGGCCAAGCTGGAAAGCGGCCGGGCTTCCGAAGGCGACAGCCCCGAAGCCCTGATAAGCATCCAGAAAAACGCCAGGGTCACCATCGGCGGACAGGTGAACACCAAGTATACCTTCACCTCGGGGAAACAGGGAGATCAGTCTTTAAATACCCACGATGCCAGGTTGGGCGACTTGTCGATATCGGACGCGTACCTGAATGTCCAGATCGACGTGAACGACTACTTTGACGCCTACCTGTCGTTGGATTTGCACAATGGGGCCGACGGAGAGGAGTATGGGATTCCGGAAGCCTATTACATCCGCTGGAAAAACCTTTGCAATACCGGCTTCGGCATAAAAATCGGCCGTGACGCCCTGGTGTTCGGCGCCGATGGCGTTGGGGAACTCGGTTCCTACGCGGCGGGCAGCGGCGACGGGATTTTTGAGATGGCGAATGCATTGTTCGGGGAGAACCTGTTGCCCCATAATGGCTGGGATGTCAGCGGCGTGACACAAATCACGCCCTATTGGGAAGGATTGGATGGCAAGTTGAATTTTGAGTTGTCCTTTATGCAAAATGTCTATGATGACACCGCGTATTCCCTTGGGCCTGTCCCCGGGCGCACATATCATCGAAGCGATGGGGGCACCAAGTATCGCAGCCGGAATTACGGAGTGGGAACCTTTTCGACCCGCTTGGCGTTCACGCCTATAGAAGACTTGACGCTAACCGCCAGCCTCGCCAATTACCACAGCAACGGCTATCCGGATGACGAGTTGGGATCAATAGGCTCTGCACTGACCGGCACCCCTGGTCCCTCTCCCTATGCAAATGTTTACGATATGGGAATTTTCCGCAAAAAC
>JAITKH010000056.1 GCA_031278535.1 Planctomycetota bacterium
GCTCATCGTCATTTTCCTGGCGGCAAAAATCATCCCGCTTGTCCTTCTCGCCGTCATTGCCTGGCGGCAATTCGTGATTCTGGGCAACACCTTGAGGGAAATCGCCGTCAACGACTCGACCAATTCCCTGAACGGCCGGGCGACCCAAAACATCGAGCGCTTGAGTACCGACACCGCCCGCCAGGTTGCCGATTTCCTGTACAAGCGCGATGACGACATCCTCCGCATGGCCAGGATGGAACCGACCGAGGAGAATTACCGCATCTTCGTGAACAATGCGCGAAGCCGGGTGATTAAACAAGGCGAATGGGAACTTGCTGCGGACGGTTCTTCCTGGGTAAACGCGAAAAAAGCATCCCCCTTTCCCGCCGGCGTCTCCACCAACGGCGAAAACAACAACATGGACGCCTTCCACGCCATTCCGGGCGAAACGTTTGAATACGAGAACATTCCCCTCTACGACGAGATCACTTTCGTCAGTCTGGACGGAATGGAATTGATAAAGGTGACCGCCGCCGATTCGCCGAAACGGCGATTCCCGATGGATTCGGCCCTGAAAGACGTTTCCAAGCGGGAAAATACGTACGTCAAGGCCGAAACCTATTTCCCGCAATTGCGGAATCTCACGCCGGGCGAAATATATGTTTCCGACGTCATCGGCGCCTATGTCGGATCCAATTTCATCGGGATGTATGCCCCGGACACCGTGGCCCAGGCGGCGAAGGACAGGGGCTACGACATCGAATACGCTCCCGAAGAACAAGCTTACGCCGGACGGGAAAATCCGCTGGGGCGCCGTTTCGAGGGCATCGTCCGCTGGGCCGCACCGGTAACCGGCGCGGAGGGCGCGATCATCGGCTTTGTTACCCTGGCGCTGAACCATGATCACATCATGGAATTCGTGGATCACATCACTCCCATGGACGAACGGTATACGGAGATGCCGTCCGCCTTCGAAGGAAATTACGCCTTTATTTGGGATTACAAGTGCCGCAGCATCTGCCATCCCCGCCACCATTCCATCGTCGGCTTCGATCCCGATACCGGCGACCCCCAGATTCCCTGGCTCGAATCCTCGATTTACGAGGACTGGAAACAAAGCGGCGTCCCCAAGTGGATGGATTATGTCAAGGACTATCCAATCTTTTACGAACAGTCCCGCGGCAAAAAGCCGGCCATGGAACTTACCAAGGCCGGCCTGGTGGGATTGGACGGCCGTTACCTCAACAACGCGCCCCAGTGCACCGGCTGGATGGACCTTACCGGCACCGGCGGTTCGGGATCGTTCTACATTCTTTGGAGCGGGTTGTACAAGCTGAACACCGCCGCCGCCATCCCCTACTACACAGGCCAATACGCCCCGTCGGCCGCCAACGGCCATTCCCGCCGCGGCTTTGGTTTTGTGGCCATCGGCGCCGGGCTGGACTATTTCACGCTCCCTGCCAAGACCACCGAGGAAAAACTCTCGCTGTCCATCCAAAACAATCTGCGGGAAACCCTAGTCCAGCTTATCGTCACCACGATGATTCTCTGCGCGGTGGTAATGTTCATCGCCGTTTGGATGGCGTGGCACATCAGCACCCCGATCATCGCCATGGCCAGGGACATGTCCCGCCTGGCCATCGGGGACATCGTCGAGAGGGGGGTTCCCCCGGTTTACCTGAACCGTTACGACGAGATAGGCGGACTTGCCCAATCCCTTCAGGCGCTGATGGTGTCCCGCCGGGACGAAATCGAACTGGCCAATTCTCTCGCCAAGGGCGACTACACCCGTTCCATAACCCTCCGCTCCGATTCGGACATGCTGGGCCGGGCGCTCAACGCCATGATTCAAATCAACAAAAACTCCATGTACCTCGTCTACGAGGCCGTCAGCCATGTCGGACAGGGGGTAAATATCGTTTCCGAAGCCTCGCAATCGCTTCTCAAGGGAGTGGAGACATCGGAAAATGTGTCGAACATGATATCGGATGCGGCAAGCACCGTGGATCGCCAGGCCCGGGACAACGCCGGCCGCGCCAGGGATGCGAACCAGCTTGTTGCCGCCAGCCGGGACTCCGCCCGCCGGGGTTACGAAGCGGTTGTCGAACTTGCCTCCGCCATGGCGGAAATCCAGCAGGCGGGCAAGAAAATCGCCTCTGTTGCCAAACTCATAGACGACATAGCCTTCCAGACCAATCTGCTGGCCCTGAACGCGGCGGTCGAAGCCTCGCGGGCGGGCAGGCACGGCAAGGGCTTCTCGGTGGTGGCAGACGAAGTGCGCAGCCTTTCGGCCCGTTCCGCCAGGGCGGCACATGAAACCGGGGACATGGTGGCGTCGATGCTTACGTCCATGGAATCCGGTTCCAAGCTGGCGAAGCGTTCCGATCTGGAATTCCACGAGATCGTCGAATCCACCTCGAAAGTGGTGGAGATATTCAAAAGCATCGCCGATGCCTCGGAAGACCAGTCCTCATCCATGACGCAAATCGTGAAAAATCTGGGGCAAATCAAGGATGTGATCCAGGAAAACTCGCTGAACGCGCGGCAGACGGCGACATCGGCCGAAACGCTTCATAGGGAAGCGGTGGAATTGCATCGCATGGTGTCCCGTTTCCGCCTCGGCGCACATTCTGAAGACGGGAACCCCGACGGCGGGAATGCGCATCCGGCCTTATGAAATGCGGGGAAAACGGTTGAGCGAAACGAGAAGCCGCTACCCCAATTTTTTCCGGAGTTCCGCCAGCCATTTGAGCGATTCTTCCCGGCGGGTGGGCGAATCTTCTCTCAGGAGGAATTCATCCGGGATTTCCGCCAGAAAGCGGCTGGACTCACAACTCCTCTCCTTGCCCCTAACCACTCTTGCCCGGTTCCAGGTAAGGACAAGTTCCTCCCGGGCCCTGGTCATGGCGACATAGAACAGTCGGCGCTCCTCTTCCTCCGATCCCTCCTCGATCGCTTTCCGGTTCGGGAAAATCTCCTCCTCCAGGCCGACGATAAACACGTACGGAAACTCCAGTCCCTTGGCCGAATGGGCGGTGATAACGCGGACGGCGTT
>JAITKH010000044.1 GCA_031278535.1 Planctomycetota bacterium
GCTTTCAGCGAAGTGTTTTCCGCCCTGCAGCAGGGAGTAATCGATGGCCAGGAAAATCCCTACAAGAACATCAGCTCCAACAAACTTTACGAAGTGCAAAAATACCTGTCCAACAGCAGCCACGTTTTCGAGTGGGTGGTTCTGATCGTGGGCAAGAGATGGTTTGACCTCCTTTCCGCCGGGGAACAGGCCGTACTCCAGGAAGGCGCCGACATCGTTCGGGATTCCATGCGGGCCGATCTTGCCCGCGAGGACGACGAATCCCTGCGGGAGATGATCGATGCCGGCATTGCCTACACCGAAATCGATCCGAAGGAAATGGTCCGCATCCGCGAGGCGGTGGCCGCCGTCCGGGACAAGGCCGGCAACGACATCAATCTCCAGCTCTACGAGGAACTCCTCGCCGCTGTCGCCGAGGCGTCCAGGTAACGACGGGAATGCCGAACCGGGAAATGCGGCGCAATGGCGCCAAGGCCGTTTCCGCCGCATTTCCGCCCCGCTGCGCCTCGTTCCTCCGGTTTGACGACCGATGCGTGGGAGAAAGGATATGCGCACGATTTTGCGGATTTGGGACAGGTTGGAGGAAATGACGGCCGTCCTGCTGTTTGCCGCGATGATTTTTTTCGGGACATGCCAGGTCCTGTTCCGTTTCGTCGTCAATCTGTCGTTGGACTGGACCGAGGAACTGACACGGTTCGCCTTTATTTTCCTGGTGTACATCTCCGCTTCCCTGTGCGCGGCGAAAAATCGCCATGTGCGGGTGGAGATTATCGATCTGCTTCTTCCAAAAGGCGTCTTGTCCTGGCTTCATCGGGCGACATTGCTGGTTTGGGCGGCATTCGCTTTCATCATCGCCTATTCGGGATGGGAAAACGCCGTCAACGCACTGGAGATAGGCGAAACCTCGGCGGTGCTGGAATTGCCCATGGGCTGGATTCTTATGATCATTCCCGTCGGCCTGTTCCTCATGGGCGCCCGCCTGCTGGTGCGGATCGCCGAATCGCTGTGCCCGCGGACACGGGCGAACGGGGACAAGGAAGAGGAGCCCGTCAATGGATAGCTTCATTTTTATGATGGCTCTTTTCGTCGCCCTGCTGTTCCTCGGCCTTCCCATTTCCATCTGCATCGGCATGGGGGTTTCGGCCGCCCTGGTCATGGAAGACATCAGCCTGGAATTCGTTGCGCAGATTTGCTTTTCCGGGCTGAACAATTACACCTACATCGCCATTCCCATGTTTATCCTGGCCGGCCTGCTCATGGAAACCGGAGGCCTTTCGCAGCGGCTGGTCGACTTTGCCTCGTCCCTCATCGGCAACATTCCCGGCGGGCTTGGCATCATCACCGTGCTGTCCTGCATGTTCTTCGCCGCCATTTCCGGATCGTCTCCCGCCACGGTTGCGGCCATCGGCTCCATGATGCTTCCCCAAATGGCCAGAAATGGATACGATCTGCACTTCGCCGGAGCCTTGACCGCCTGTGCCGGCTCGATGGGCATTCTCATCCCGCCCTCAATCCCCATGATCATTTACGCGATCACGGCCGAAGTTTCCATCGGCGAGATATTCACCGCCGGTTTCATCCCCGGCGCACTGATCGGCGGCGGCCTCATGCTGTGCGTTTACCTCGTCTCCCGCAAGAGGGGATACCGGGGCGCCGCCGATTTCGGGAAAAGCCCCTGGCAGACGTTTCGGAAGGCGATTTGGTCCCTGTTGACTCCGGTAATCATTCTGGGCGGCATCTACGCCGGCATCTTCACCGCCACCGAGGCGGCCGTCGTCGCCGTATTATACGCGCTGGTGGTCGGCCTGTATATCCACCGCGAACTGAAGTTCTCCGATTTGTACTCCATATTTCTCAACGCGGCCCTGACCACGGGATCGGTGATTGTCATTCTCGGCTTCGCCACCGCCTTTGCCCGCTATCTAACCATGCTGCAGATACCGCAGATGGTGGGAAAACTGCTCCTGTCGTACACCAACAACCCAACCGTCATCCTGTGTTTGTTCGTATTGCTTATTTTCTTTACGGGCATGTTTATCGAAACCGCATCCCAAATTCTCATTTACACTCCGTTGTTCCTGCCCATCCTGGTCGAGCTCGGGGTTTCCCCCGTTCATTTCGGCATTATTCTGGTCATTGGCACTGAAATCGGTCTCATCACCCCGCCGGTTGGCGTCAATTTGTTCGTCGTACAAGGCATTACCAAGTCAAGCATCGTCCAGCTGACCCGAAACCTTGCGCCCTTTCTTTTCTCCATGGTGGCGTGTCAGACCGTATTGGTGCTTTTCCCGGGACTGGTAATGTTTCTCCCAAACCTGGTTTATGGCAGATGACGGCGCAATTGCCCAATCCGAAAATCATACCCGGTACGGACAAGTCAGTGTTGGAATCGGCGGCTTGCCGTCCGCCTCCGTCATCCCGTCTTGAAGGTGCCGACCCCAAGCATGGGAACGAAGGATACGTCGAGCGGAGGTCGGACGGCAAGCTGGCCACTCCGTTTTCCCGTCAGTTCAAGGCGCTGGTTTCCCCGCAGGGCGTTCACCGACAGCGGCAGAAGTCCTCCCTTTGTCCCCGCTGTACAAGGAAGGGTTTGTTGTCTGCGACGAAATGCGCAATGTCTACGGCCTTGACCGCGCCCTGTTCGAATTGGTTATGCGCAAATACCGAGCGATGGATTTTCACCGCACCTCCGTCCCCCAACTCAGGGCGTTAGCGGACAGGCCCGGGCGCATTTGCTATCTCGGCGTCAGTCGTGACGACACGCTTCTTATGACGGAGAAGATTTTTCCGAAAATGGTTCCGGCTTGGGCGCAATTGATGGCCCCGGCAGCG
>JAITKH010000046.1 GCA_031278535.1 Planctomycetota bacterium
GTATACCATAACGGGCACCGCACCAAGCGAAAGCTTCCCGCCTAAAGGCGGGGGTTTTGGACCAAACACTTGGAAAATAAACAAGAATTCGGATTCTCATCCGGTACCCATCCGCCAGACTTTGCTGAATCCAAACCTCGCCCGCCGGGTATATTGGGAACGGAGCGATACCGTAATCCTTTTCCGGGAACACCTATTTTCTTTTTATTTTACCAAATAGCGATCCCGGAAGCGCACCATGCTTTCCCTGACAATGCGCCGCGTCCCGGCCAGATTCTGATAGCCCTCTTCCGCACGAGCGTTACGGGCGGGAACGGCTTCCGTCTCCCGACGTACCCTGGCCTTGGCCAGTTTCTTCCCCTTGGCGGCGTAATTATACAACATGTAAGCGTTTTCCACTACTCCGGAATTGATGAAATCGGGCAGGTCCTGTTTCGGGCGCCAAAACATGAAACGCGTGACCAGATGATACAGGGCAAATATCTGCTTCAGTTTCAGCCTGCCCAGCGGATTGGGTCGCCGGGGCCTGAAGCCCTCCCCAATTTCATCTGCCATAATCCGCATCACCTCCTCGTTCACCGCCTCGTCCCGCAGGTCGTATTCCGGTCGGATCCATTCGTCCACGAGATGGAAGTCGGGATTGTCCAGGGCGGAACTGGGGCTCCGAATTTCCAGGACGGACGCGTTGAACAGGCGGTTGGCGGCGGAAAGGATTGGGTCGCCATCGGCCCGCCTGGCCCGGAAGAACGGATCGGGAAGGCCGCAATCGCGATATGCGGCGCTTGGCAATTCGAGGCAGAACATGGCGTCGTGGTTGTCATGATCCAGGCGGTAGTCCGGAGGAATCCGTCTTGCTGTGTTTTGCGCCAGCCAACTCCGGGCTGCGGCCGACAGGGCGGCCGGGCCGGACGGCTCTCCGTTTTGGCCAGCGTACTTCGGGGCCCGGGCCCGGGAGAGATCGCCCCGGAATCGCACCAGCGCCAAACGGTTGTAGCGGGAAAAGAACTCGCCGGGAGAGCAGGTTTCCATCCCGGCGGGACGATAGTTGAAGACCATGAGCCTGCCGTCGCCGTCTTGGTACAGCATGGCGCCATGGGAATATTTTCCGCCCGGCTGGCTTTGGGTGGCGAAGAGGGCGCCGATCAACCCGTAACTCCGGGCGAGGACGATGTCCCCTTCCTTCAGGCGAGCGCCAGTGGGAAAATGATCATTCCACGACGGAGGAGGCGAGGGAATCCTCTGGCTGGAGCAACCGGCGAACGAGAAAAGGAGAATGAAGACGAGACAAGCCGGGAAATGGCGCTTTGCCCGATCAAAAAGCTTGTCTTTCGGCATCGTCGCCTCCAGGCGCCCGCAAATTGAAAAGGCGTTGCGCGCCGGAATCACGGCCGCAACCTACACTGCCGTGAACAAGGCGGCATCTCCCCCGGCGCCTTTTCAGTATATCCGCGCCGCCAGCCCGGTCAAGGCAGTGCCTGTGCCTCAAAATTTCCGTGTGTTTTACCGGTATTGAGAATGGAGTTGCGGTTTTACGGCATGTCGTTGGAACTGGCGAAGGTAACCGAACGGGCGAGAGGTAGGGGATGTATCCACTGGGACATCTGCTGAAAAAGGCCGGTATCACTTTATCCGGTTTCCAGTTGACGCTATTTGAAAAATCGGCTATATTGTCGAAATGTTCAGTGACTTTTCCGGCAATTCCGACCGCGGCCGAACAGGGGCAGGAGGAGGAATGTGATGGGCATTCTCGACGATATCAGGGCAAGAGCGGGCAAATTCAAGAAAACCATCTGTCTTCCCGAAGCATTGGACGAGCGCACTCTCACGGCTGCCGCAGGCTGCGCCAAGCTCGATTTCGGCCCTGTCGTCCTCGTGGGCGAAGCGGACAAAATACGGACCGCAGCAAAAAATTGCGGTGCGGACATCTCCAGAGCGGCCATTCGCGATCCGGACTCGGACCCTGAATACGAGCATATCGTTTCGACCCTGGTGGAACTTCGGCAGGCGAAGGGCATGACGCCGGAAAAGGCGCGCGAAGCTCTGAAGGATGGCATCATGTATGCCGCCATGCTCGTGAAACTCGGCCTGGTCGACGGCTATGTGTCGGGGGCTGTCCATTCCACCGCCGATACCCTGCGCCCCGCCCTCCAGGTCATAAAGGCGCAGAAGGGCGTCAAGACCGTTTCCGCCTTCTTCATGATGGTGCTTCCGGAGAGCAGCCCGTATCAGAAGATCCAGCCGGTCCTCTTTTATGCCGACTCGGGACTGGTGCAGAACCCGAGCCCGGAGGAATTGGCCGACATCGCCATTGGCACCGCCCATTCATGGACCGCCCTGATAGGGACAAAGCCGGTGGTTGCCATGCTTTCCCATTCCACCAAGGGATCGGCCAAACATCCCGACGTGGACAAGGTTCTTGCCGCCTTGGCCATTGTCAGGCAGACCGCTCCCGATCTTGAGGCGGACGGCGA
This sequence comes from Planctomycetota bacterium, assembly GCA_031278535.1. GTDB lineage: Bacteria > Planctomycetota > SZUA-567 > SZUA-567 > SZUA-567 > JAJBSZ01. Next base: position 2,472 of record JAITKH010000046.1, read on the forward strand.
ATTCCAGGCTGACGCCGCCCTGATTGCGGAAATCGGGGCGAAAAAAGCGCCCGGAAGCGCCGTGCCGGGACGTGCCAACATCCTTATCTTTCCCGATCTCGACGCCGGCAACATCGCCTACAAGCTGACCGAGCGCCTGGCCGGAGCCACTGCCATCGGCCCTCTCATCTCCGGCATGGCAAAGCCGGTGAACGACCTTTCACGCGGATGCAAGGCCGAGGACATTATCGATGCCGTCGCGGTCACCTGTTGCCAGGCGGCTGCCTCGGGCTGAAACGGAATTTTCTTGCGTGAATGCGAAAATGCGGACAAAGGCGTCCACCCGAAGGCGGCGCCTTTGTTGATTCCAGGTTTTTCTCATCGTCCCGGCATGATCGGGGAAAATGGAGAGACGGCGATCATTCCCCGGCTTTATCGCTGATTGTTCCCATGGCGGCGGCGTGAAAAAGGTTAATCAAGTCGAACGGTCCCTGGCGTTCTCCCATGGTGAGACGGGAAAACCATTTCTCCAGCGTTTCTTCCACGCGTTCCCGCTTGCTGTTGTTGCGTGCGAGCGTCTGATCGATAAATTTGCTGATGCGTTCGGAGACGCGCTTCAAGGTATCTTTTTCCGATTCCGAGAGATCGCGCAAAGCCGTCTTTTCCCCGGAAAAAGCGGCGATGAGGACATCC